>JALOOS010000060.1 GCA_025454275.1 Desulfobacterales bacterium
AGGAGGTTGCCGCAAAGCCCGTCTCCGTCCTCAGGAGGATCTCGCCGTTCGTCCCCACATCGACCAACAAGGTCCCCGGCGGCCGGGCGGTCATATCCGCCGCCAAGGCGGCACCGACGATATCGGCGCCGAGGAAGCCGCTGATCAGCGGCAGCGTCCGCAGCCGGACCGCAGGGTTGAAGGCCAGCCCGATGTCGCCGCCGGACCGGGCCTGTTCATGGGTGAAGCGCGGGGCATAGGGGAAGACCCCGATGCAGGAGGGATCTTCTCCGAGCAGCAGGTGGATCATGGTGCTGTTGCCGACCACCACCATGGAACCGATCCGCAGCCGGTCGATCCCGAGCCGGCGGCACACGGACGACACCGCCCAGTCGATCGCGCTCACTGCCATCTTCTGAAGCCGGGCCGGGTCGGCACCGGCCGTCAGCACGGCGCCGATCCGGCTGATCACATCGTCGCCGAAAATGGCCTGCGGGTTCCGGACCGACATCGACCCGGCCACGCTGCGGTTGGCGACATCGCAGAGGAAGACGGCGATGGTGGTGGTGCCCAGGTCAACGGCGACCCCGTAGGCGGAGGAAGGCGCCTGCTGCGCAGCCCGGCTGGACGTTACGAACTGGGCCGGCAGGGATGGCAGCCCTTTTTGCACCACCTCGGGGGCGAGCAGACTGCCCTCCGGTATCTCGAGACGGAGAGGCTCGCGAACCCGGGTGCAGCAGGAGAGACGCCAGCCGGCTTCCAGATCGGCATCCTTTATGACGTTCTGCTCACGTTCATCCGGCGGGTCGGCCGCGCTGTGCGGATCGTCCGCGAGCCGCACTCGGCATTTGCCGCACCGGCCGCGGCCGCCGCAATCCGAGCGCAGCATGACGCCGGCCGCGACCAGGGCTTCCATGAGAGGAATTCCTTTTTGCGCACGGATGTGCCGGCCGCCGAAGCGGATCTCAACCGCGTCATCCGCCATGGAGTGTTCCATCCTGTCGGCTGCAAACGATGAATTGGCGTGCCGGCGTCATAGTCTAAAATCAAAAAGTCGGCGGATCCATTTTTCTGAAGGTTCAGTTTCAAATTTCTTGGACAGCAGTGAAAGCCCATAGTATGATTCCGGGGATTTTTCAACGTGCGCCGAATGGCTGAGGAGGTTGATGTGGAGAAGTCTTAGAGCTTGATGGGGTTCGCGTGGACCCGGGTGCCGCCGTTGCGCGCCTGCGGGTCGCCGATCGCGGGCTCGTCGAGCGGCTCATCGATTCCGTACAAAAAGCAATGGCGCCGGCGGCCGCCTTCCGGGTCTGCTATGTCGATGGGAAACGCGACGATGGGGTCACCCTCGACGGGATATCCTTCACCAGCCGCGTGCTGCGGCGCAACCTGGAGAAGGTCGGCCGCGTCTTCCCGTTTGTGCTGACCGCAGGCCGGGGGCTGGATGAGCTCATCGATGCTCGAAAAATACCTGCTGGATGAGATCGGCAACATGGCCCTGCGGGAGGCCCGCGCCCGGTTCGAGCGGGAGCTTCGATCCCGGTTCGCCCTTGAGACGATCTCCTGCATGGCGCCCGGCTCCCTCGCGGAGTGGCCGATCGAAGAGCAGGCGCCCCTCTTCCGCCTGTTGCCCGGGGTGGAGGCCGCCATCGGGGTGCAGTTGACGGAGAGCTTTCTGATGCTGCCCCGCAAGTCGGTCTCCGGCATCTACTTCCCCTCCGAGGGGACCTTTTTCAGCTGCCAGCTCTGCCCGCGCGAGCGCTGCGAGGGCCGCAAAGCGCGCTTCGACCCGGACAAAGCCCGCACCTTCGGTCTCTCGCCGGACCGGGAGGTATCATGACGACCGCGCTCTTGTTCGGCCGCAGCCGCCTTGCGGTCGCGTTGCCGGAGGCGGTCGCCCTCACCGCGGTGCACAAACGCCCGATGCCGCGGATCGACCATCCGGACGCCGCCATCCGACAGGCCCTGGACTCCCCGCGCACCTGCCCTCCGCTCCGGGAGCTGGCGCGTACACGCCGGACGGCCTGCATTTTGATCTGCGATATCACCCGCCCCGTGCCCCACGGCCGGCTGCTGCCCCCCCTGATAGACGCGCTCACCGCCGGCGGCGTGAGCACGCACGACATCCTGATCCTGGTCGCGACCGGTCTTCACCGGCCCAACGAAGGCGACGAGCTGCGCGAGGTGATCGGCTCCGACGCCGTTTTTCAATCGATTCCGATCGCCAACCACTTCGCGCGCGACCGCGACGCCCATGCGGACCTGGGCCGCACCGCCTCCGGGATCCCGATTCTCATCGACCGGCGGTTTGTCGCCGCCGACCTGCGCATCGCCGTGGGGTTGGTCGAGCCGCATTTCATGGCCGGCTACTCCGGCGGTCGGAAGCTCGTCGTTCCGGGGGCGGCCCACTGCGACACCATCTTCCGGCTCCATGCCGGGGGAATCATGGACCACCCCCTTTCCGCCAACTGCGTGATCACGGGCAACCCGGTGCACCGCGAGCAGATGGAGATGGTCGCGGCCGTGGGCGAGATCTTCGCCCTGAACGTCGTCATCGACGAGGAGCGGCAGATCGGCTTCGTGAACTTCGGGCAGATCGAGGCCGGCCACGCCGAGGCGGTGGCCTTCATGCGCCGCTATGCGGAGGTGCCCGTGGGACGGCGGTTTCACACGGTGCTCACCTCCGCCGCCGGCTACCCGCTCGACAAGACCTTCTACCAGACCATCAAGGGAATGGTCGGGGTCCTCGACATCCTCGCGCCGGGCGGCACCATCGTCATCGCGAGCGAATGCTCAGAGGGGATGGGGAGCGCCGAATTCGTGGAGGCCCAGCGCCGGCTCCGCCGCCGGGGACCCGACGGCTTCATGGCCGACGTCCTCGGCCGCAACCTGGCGCGGATCGATGAATGGCAGACGCAGATGCTGGTCAAGGCCATGCGCCGGGGGCGGGTCGCCCTTTACACGACCGGCCTGTCGGCCGCCGACCTCGCCGACACCTGTGTGACCCCGGCGGCTTCGGTGGAAGAGGCCGTTCTGGAAAGCGTCGCCGCCCATCGGGACTTCCACGTGGCAGTCGTCCCGGAGGGGCCCTATGTCATCCCGATCGTCGGCGGCGCATCGGCGTAGGGGCGGCCATCAGGGTGCCGCGAGCTTCCCGGCGCGAAAGGCCTTGAGATAATTCATGCAGAAGGGGTCCCGGCCCATCAGGGTTTCGGCCGTGGTGATGCAGGCCATCATGCGTTTGTCGAGCGGATTGACGATGGCGCCGTCCAGACCCCGGGCGACGGCCATCACCATGAAGGTCTGATTGAGGAACCGACGCTCCGGCAGCCCGAAGGAGATGTTCGACAGCCCGCACATCGTGTGCACTCCCGGAAAGCTCCGGGTGATGCGCTCGATCGCCTGCAGGAACTCGACGCCGAAGGTGTTGTTCGTCGCGACGGGCTGCACCAGCGGGTCGACGTAGATGTCGCCGATCGCAACCCCCTTCTGCACCAGCCCGTTCACCAGTTGGTCGGCGATGGCCAGGCGCTGATCGGCGGTCTCCGGCATCCCCGCATCGCTCATGCACAAGGCCACCACCTTGCTCCTGGATTCGGCGACCAGCGGCAGCAGCGCCTCCCAGCGCTCCTTTTCGAGCGAAATGGAGTTGATCAGGGCCGTGCCCCGGTGCACGCCGAGTGCGGCGGCGATCGCCATCGGGTCCGGGCTGTCGATGCAGCAGGGCGCCGCCAACGCCTCCTGGACCGTGGCCACGAGCCACTTCAGAAGGTCGGGCTCCTGGCCGACGAAAACCCCGGCGTTGACATCAATGTAATCCGCCCCGTGCTCCCGCTGGTCGCGGGCCAGGGCGGCGACCGCCGCGGCGTCCCGGCGCTCGATCAGATCCCGCACGGATGGCCGGCTCGCGTTGATCAGCTCTCCTACGATCAGCATCATGCCCCTCCTGATTCTTGCCGGCGGCGAAACCCCCGCCCTACCGTTTCAGCAGCTCCCGGGCCACGTCGACCGAGGCGCCGGCGTCCGCGCCGTAGCCGTCCGCCCCGATCTCGCGCGCGAACCTCGCGTTGACCGGCGCCCCGCCCACCATCACCTTCACCGCGCCCCGCAGGCCGCGCACCGCGAGCAGGTCGATCACCTTTTTCATCTCCGGCATGGTCGTGGTCAAGAGGGCCGACATCCCCAGGATCTCCGGCCGGTGTTGCTCGACCGCCGCCACGAACTCCTCGACCCCGATGTTGATACCCAGATCGACCACCTCGAACCCCACCCCGCGCAGCATGGTGGCCACCATGTTCTTGCCGATGTCGTGCAGGTCCCCGCGCACCGTGCCGAGGAGAACCCGGCCGCTCGCCTCCTTCTTCTCCTTTGCCAGGTAGGGCTCCAGCACCCCCAGCGCCGTATTCATGGCACGCGCGGAGAGCAGCACCTCGGGAATGAAGACCGTCCCGTCCCGGAAACGGCCGCCGATCACCTCCATGGCGCTGAGCATCCCGCGATGAAGGATCTCCTTGGCGCCCACTCCGCGGTCGAGCAGCGCACGCACGTGCAGGGTGATGCCCGCGTCGTCTCCGGCCAGCACACTCGCGTGCACGGCGGCAAAGGTTTCATCGGGCAGCGACGCCGCCACCGCCCGCTCCCCGGCCGCTGTCAGGCGCTCCGCGCTCAAGGGCCGCAGCGCCCCGGCTTCGAGCGGCAGCCGCCCCTCCTTTTCGACCCGCTCCCCCACCCGGACCAGGCGATCGAAGTCGGCGTTGGGCGGGGTGGTGTCGGCCACCGAGAGGATGATGCGGCGCCCGGGGGCCACGGCCGCGAAAAAGTGGTCGAGGTAGCGGTCCAGTTCATCGAGGCTCGCCGTGGCCGGCGAGAGAAGCGACTGGATCAGCCCGCCCATGAGGGTCAGCTTATTCGAGCGGCACCAGCGGTCGTAGTAGGCTTCGATCGGCAGCTTGGTCATGGGGGCGCAGCAGACCGCCTCGGCCACGTGCATGCCGGAATCGGCGATGATGTCGATCAAGTTCTGGTTTTCGCCGTCGCAGTGGCAGATCATCCGCTTGCCCTTGGAGGCAAGCACCTCCGCCGCCTTGCGCAGCCAGGGGCTCAGCTCCTTCTCGAAATAGGGCGGATAGGTGATCATGTCGTCGTAGTTCGCGCCCCACAGGACCGCCTCGGCCGGGGAGTCCGCCACCACCTTCAAAATCTGGTCGTACACCCCGCCGATCGCCTCGGCCAGGCGGCGCATCTCCTTGTGGTGGTCGTTGTAGTGGAAGAAGAATTCAGTGGCATCCAGGAAGTCGCGCTGGATGTGGTGGATGGGCGAGGCGGAGAAGACGCCCATCATCACGGCCACCCCGTCCTCGCCGACGCGCCCCTGCCAGGCCCGGTAGCGCTCGTAGTCGGGGACGACGGTGATGTTCTCGAAGATGAAGGCCCAGACGGCGTAGTCCTCGGGCCGCTTGATCGCGTGCTCCTTCACCCAGGTGATGGAGACGCCCGCCCGGCGCATCTCCTCGTTGATCACCTCGGTGGTGCTGACGACCCCCTGGGGGGTGTGGTACTCCACCCGGGTCGCCTCCTCGTCCTCCCGGCGGCTCTTGATGACCTCGAGGCGCACATTCGGTGAAAAACGGATGCGGTAGCCGTTCTCCTTCAGGCTGTAGAGCCCGATGCCGCGGGTCACGTTCTCCTGGGGATCGACCACCTCCAGCAGCTCCGGGATCACCTTGTGCAGGGCCCAGCCCTCGGCCCGGGCGATCTCATCGGCGCTGCGCCCCTGGTGGCGTTCCGGCAGGGTGCCCCGGTAGGAGTTGGAGTTGTACCAGAGGTCGAAACGGGGCGTGTAGGGCATCACATCCGGGGTCTCCCCCCGCATGGCCATGAGGATCCGCTCTTTCTTCGTCATCTCCGGGGTCCCTCCTTTGCGCGCAACGCTGGCGCCGCACTATCCCTTGGCATCCACAATCCGCCGGGCCAGGGCGACCGCCTCGGCCGCGTTGGCGCCGTAGCCGTCGGCGCCGATCTTTTCGGCAAAACCGGGGTCTACCGGCGCCCCGCCGACCAGCACCTTGACCCGGTCGCGCAGGCCCTGGCGTTGCAGCTCTCCGATCACCTTCTGCATCTCGGGCATGGTGGTTGTCAGCAGGGCGGAAAGCCCGAGGATGTCCGGCTGGATCGTGCGCACCTGATCGACCAGCTTCTCGACGCTGAGATCCACCCCCAGGTCCATCACCTTGAACCCGGCCCCTTCGAGCATCATGGAGACCAGGTTCTTCCCGATGTCGTGCAGATCGCCCTTCACGGTGGCCATCACCACGGTGCCGCGGGAGCGGCTCTCGCCCGCTGCCAGGCGGGGTTTTACGACGTCGAGCCCGGCTTTCATGGTGACGGCCGAAACCAGCATCTCCGGCACGAAGATCCGCCCCGCCCCGAAGTCCGTCCCGACCACGTCCATGGCCGCGATGAGGGCGTCGTTGATGAGGGTGGAGGGGTCGGCTCCCGCCTCCAGCGCCTGCTGCACCAGGGCCTTGATCTCGCCGTGGCGGCCGCCGATGACCGCCGCCTTGATCCTGTCCAGATGATCCGACATGGTGGTTGCTCCTCTCCTTATTCGATCGCGATCGGGTAGCCGCCGTGCCGCAGGCAGGTCTCCCGCATCGCCAGGTAGTTTTCGAATTTGGCCCAGTTCGGCACCGAGTTGCCCGAACCCAGGGCAAAACCGCCGCCCGGGGCCGCCTCGCGCAGGAGCTCCTTGACCCGCGCCTCGATCTGCTCCGTCGAGGCGCTGCGCAGCAGTTCGTTGGAGACGTTGCCGACCAGGCAGATGCGGTCGCCCCAGCGCTTTTTGACGGCCGCCATGTCCATGCACGAGGGGTCGATGGGTTGGATCACGTCCAGGCCCATGGCGATCAGATCGTCCATGACGAGGCTGAGGTCGCCGTCCGAGTGCATGAGGAAGATGCGGTTGTTCTCGTGGCACTTTTCGCCGACCTTGCGGTACCAGCTGAAGAGGTGCTTTTTGAGGGCGGCCGGGGAAATCATCGGGCCGGTGCCGAAGGCGATGTCGTCCACCACCCAGACCCCGGCCACGTGGTCCATGCCGAAGATCGTCTCGAGCGCCTTGAACTGGATGGTCGCCACACGCTCGAAGACCTCGGCCACGAAGGATTCGTCCATGACGAGCTTCAATGCGAAATTGTTGAACCCCATCAGCATCCAGGTGAGCGTGAAGATCTTGCCGGAGATGGCGATCACCTTCATCCCTTCGGGCAGGAGCTCGCGCACGGCGTGGAGTTTGCCGAAGTCGATGTCGGCCGCCGCCTCCCAGGGGAACCGTTCCAGGTCGGGCCGTTCGTGGATGAAGCTCGTCATCTCGAGGTTCCAGGCGTTGGGGTCGGTGGTGCCCGGTTTTTCGCGCAGGACCATCTCCTTGAGCACCCGGGTGATCCGGGACTCCTCGGTGACCTTGCCCGGGGACATCATGCTGACGGTGAGGGGAATGAAATCATAGCCGGCCGTGGACCAGAACTCGACCTGCCCGGCCAGGTCGTCGGCGGTCACCGTGCGGCCGAGGAACCGGCTCTGGATGGCGTAATCGATTAAAATCTCCCCCAGCGGCACCCGGTCGGTCTCCCGATGGCGCACGGCCGCCAGAAAACGGTTGAAGTCGGGTCTAATATTCATCTCTCATCTCCCGGTATCAGTGGGCCCTGCAGAGAGGCCGTCGCAGCTCTTCGCAGGTTCAGCTTTCAGCATCCCGCCGCCGGCCTTCACCAGCCTTCGCGCGCCGCGGCAACGATCGCCTTGAGGTTTTCGATCGGGGTCGAGAGCGGGATGGCGCACTCGGGGCCGATCAGGTGCACGCCGGCCGCGATGGCGTAGCGTGCCTGGTGGTGGACATCCTCCGGCCTCCCCTGCAGCAGCACCTGGGGGTTGTTGATGTTCCCGGCCAGCGAGACCCGGTCCCCGATGCGGCGGACGGCCTCGCGGGCGTCCACCTGCCACTCGAAGTGGTAGGCGTCCACGCCGGACTCCGCGAAGAGCTCGAGGCGGTCGGAGCAGTTGCCGCACACGTGCAGAATGAGCGGCCCGCCCACCTGGGCCGTGATCTCCTGGTGGATGGGCAGCAGGTACTCCTGGTAGTGATAGGGGCCCACCAAATTGCGGGTGGCGTGGTCGGCCAGCACGACGATATCGGCGCCGGCGGCGAACTGGGCATTGATGAAGGCGACCGTCACCGGCATAAGCTGCCGCAGCATTTTCGTCACCTTGTCGCTCTCCCCCATGCCCACGGCCAGCAGGAAGTTCTGGGTGCCGGCCATGTGGTAGGACATGGTCCAGGGCCCCATGACCTTGCCGATGATGGCGACCCGCCCTCCCACATGCCGCCTCAGGATGGACAGGGCATCCAGCACGACCCGGCATGAGGGTTTTTCGAGAAAATCGGGCGGGACGACGATGTCCGAAAAGTCGGCGTTCGGAAACTCCTTGACGTCCGGCATCTTGTCGCGGTCTCCCCAGTCCACCTGCGCCCCGAGGGCCGCGGCCTCCTGCACCACGGAATACTCCGGCATCACGGTGTCGAAGCCGACCTCTTCGTGCCCGGCCAGGGCGAGCTCGGCCATGGCGCGAGCGTTGAGATGGGCCTCCGGGAAAGAGACCTTGGCCCTTTCCATCAACCCATGGCAGGCGATCGAGGTGGGATTGCCCACGGCCGGGCGCCCTCCGCGCCGGCCCCCGAACATCGCGGCCATCACTAGATTGCGAGAATTGGATTTCATCTGCGTTTGCCCTCCTTGGGCGCCTTGTCGTTCTTCAGGCAATCAAACCCGCAGAGCGTGCTCTGCTGCAGGTCCATAGCAAGGTTGGACTCGATGCGCCGCACCACGTCGAAAAGGTGCCGCACCATCTCTTTTTCCGCCGCACCCGCATCCCGGGCGGCGATGGCCCGGCGGATCCGGGTGTGAAACCCGAAGGCGTCCTCGACGGCGCCGGGCAGCTGGGAGACCTCGCCGATGAACCGGTGCAGCATGTCCTGAACGGTCTCCAGGAACTTGTGCAGGACCCGGTTGCCGCTCATTGCGGCCAGTTTGAAATGAAAGGCGGTGTCGTGCCGGGTGAATTCGGGCCCGTCGTTGAGTTGAAGGGCCCGGTGCTGGGCGTCGAGAATCTCCTGCAGGCGGCGAAGGTCCTCGGGCTGGGAGCGCTCGACCGCCAGCCGCACCGTGATGCGCTCGATGCAGATCCGCGCCTCGATGAACTCCCGGACGCTCAGAGGGTCGAGCAGGAACTGGCCGCTCAGGGCCGTCAGGTACCCGCCCGGGCTGGGCGGCTCGACCACGGTGCCCACCCCCTGGCGGGAGACCAGGAGCCCCATGGTGGCAAGCTTGTTCACGGCCTCCCGCAGGGTGTTGCGGCTCACCCCCAGCTGCCGGGCCAGCTCCTCCTGGGGCGGCAGCTTCTCGCCGCGGCGGAAGCGCCCCGTGGCGATCATCTCGTGCAGG
>JALOOS010000061.1 GCA_025454275.1 Desulfobacterales bacterium
GACTACTGGCAGCTCGGGCTGCCGCTCGAGATCATCGTCCTGGCCGTCGGCGTCCCGATGATCCTCGTGGTCTGGCCGCTATGATCTATAGAATCCCCCCATCCGGCCCTGTCCACCTGCTTGTACACGTACCCGTTCACGTACACGATCCCGCTCTGCCACGGAGGGCTTCTCCGGGTACGTGTACCGCTTCGCTGTGTACGTGAACGTTTCCTGGGGCAACTCCGGCCAAGGCCGCAGCGATGTCGCAACCGCAGGCGTAGTGTCTCTACGCCGAGGATTGCGACGAGCGAGAACGCCGGCATGGGCCGCAAGACGCCGTTTCTGAATGGACACTATTTCCAGGCCGACATCATAAGGCGATCCACCGGGGCATAGGCGTCGGTCAACACGGCACAGCCCGCAGGCGCCGGCGGATCGACGCGCCGGGCCAGCATGGCGTTCAGCTCCGGATCAGCGGCGGAAAGAGGCGGCTCACGCTCGGAGGCGAACGCGGCGAGGATGATGTTTTGCGCACGGCTGCGATCCAGGGGATCGTCCACGGCGAAGACCAGCACCGTCGGAAAGACCGCGGCATAAGTGGCGCGCAGGGCGCAGAAAAAGCGCCCACGCTCGCCCGCCAGGGCCGAGATGAGGTTGACCATCACCACTCCGCCCGGAGCGAGAGCGGCTTTCATGCGCTCGGCGGCCTCCCGCGTGGCCAGGTGAAAGGGAATGGCGTAATGGGAGTTGAAGGTGTCGGACAAGACGACATCGTAGGTTTCACGGTTTCGGTTTAAAAATGTACGCGCATCCTGGGCGAGAATGCGCTGCCGCGGATCATCCTTCAACTCGAAATAATCCCGCGCCAGGGCGACAATGCCGGGATCGAGCTCCACCACATCCAGGGTGAGCTCCGGGTAGGCCGCCAGGGCAAACTTCGGGAAGGAAAACCCTCCGCCCCCCAGGACCAGAATGCGCCGCATTCCCGGCACGAAATGTTCCGCCAGGCGGAAATAGCGTGTGTAGGAAAGTGCCAGATCAGAGGGTGAATCGAGATACATGGCCGACTGCTTCGCATGGGGGCCGGTAGTCATGACGCGCATCAGCCGGCCCGTGCCCTCCTCGGCCGCATTGAAAACCATCACCCGGTTGTAAGGGGTGTCTCTGTCCACAAACCCCTCCTGCGCCAGCCGCGCATCGTGTCCGACCGCTCCGAGGAGCATCGCCAAGAAAAAGGCACCGGCGGCGCCCTTGATGACGGCGTCGGTTCTGGCCGCACAGAGGGCGGCGGCGGCGAGAACCGACGCCATCAGCAGCAGGATATTCGTGCTCCCGATCCAGGCGATGAGCACAAACCCGGCGAGAAAGGTGCCGACAATGCTGCCGATGGTCGAAACGGCGTAGAGAGTGCCGGCCGTACGGCCACCGCTGGAGGTGTCGGCGAGCTTCAGCCGGACGGCGAAGGGTGCCACCATGCCGAGGAGAACGGCCGGCGGGGCGAACAGGAGCAGGGTCGCCCACACGGCGGCGGTAGAAAGGCCGATCGCCTGCGACTGGAGAAAGCCGAGCACGAAGGAGTGCGTCACGGCAATAGCGCCGGTTGCCAGCGCGGCCAGAAGGATGATCCGGCCCAGCAGGCGCGCCTCGGGCCGCCGATCCGCCAGCCGCCCGCCCCACCAGTAGCCCAGGCTGAGGGCGGCCAAGATGATGCCGATCAGGCTCGTCCAGACCACAAGCGAGGTACCCAGGTACGGGGCTACCACCCGCGATCCGGTCAACTCGATGACCATGACCACCGCCCCGCACAGAAATACGGAAATCTCCAGCATTACGACACCCCTGTCGTTCACGTTCACATACCCTTTTATTTTTTCACCTACCCGTTCACGTTCACCTGCCCGGTTTCCATCCTCACTTGCCCTCGCCCACCCCGCCGGCCTTTTCCGTTTACGTGAACGTGCACCGCTTCGCTGTGCACGTGTACGGTACGTGAGACCCCATCCGTTACCCGTTACCTCACTTCACACCGCCTTGACAACCTCCGCCGCCGCAATAATCATCCCATATAATTTCAGATGTTTCAGATTAGCGAAAAAGGAGATTCCCCATGCTGCGAAGATTTATGTATACCTCTTTGGTCCTCCTGGCCGGTCTTTTTCTCGGTGCATCCGCCAGCCTGGCCGGCGGATCCGGGAAGATTTTGATCGTCGTCACTTCCCATGCCGAGGCATTGAAAGGCAAGGTGACCGGGCTGTGGCTGTCCGAGCTTACCGAGCCTTACTGGGTTTTCCGCGATGCGGGTTTCGAGGTGGAAATCGCCAGCATCAAAGGGGGGCCGGCGCCAATTGACCCGCGCAGCGGCAGCGCTGCCTCGGTCGGACCGGCTTTCCGTAACGACCCTGCGGCCATGGCCGCCTTCAACCAGGCCACACCGGTCGATCGGATAAAAATAGGGGAGTATGCGGCGCTGTTCCTGAGCGGCGGACACGGCACCATGTGGGATTTCCCCTCCCATCCGGTCCTGATGCGGATCGTCGGCGAGGCCTTTCGCGCCGGCAAGCCGGTCGGAGGGGTCTGCCACGGACCGGCCGGGTTTATCGGCGCCGTGGATGCCCAAGGCGACCCGATCGTAAAAGGAAGACGCGTCACGGGGTTCACCAATGCCGAGGAGCGTGCGGCCGGCTGGACGGAGTATGTCCCCTTTCTACTTGAAGACCGGCTAAAGGAATTGGGCGGTCGTTTTGAAAACGCAGGCGTGTTCAGTGCGAAGGCCGTGCGGGACGGCAACCTGATCAGCGGCCAGAACCCGGCCTCTGCCGCCCCGGCCGCAAAGCTCGTGTTGGAAGCCTTGGGGGGAAATTAGGTGAGCGGCCGCGAATCTTGCAGTCGGCATCCCGATGATTCTGCCGGTCTGCCGCTCTGATCCAGTGTACGTTAAGAATATGGTGGATTGCGGTTCAGGCCAAGGCCGCAGTGATGTCGCAACCGCAGGCACATTGTCTCTGCACCGGGGATTGCGACGAGCCAGAACGCCGGTTTAGGCCGCAAGACGCCGTTTCTGAACGGGGACTAGTCCAGGTCGAAGATGGGATCGACCAGGTCATCCACTTTGGGGATGAGCTCTTTTTCGGAGGCTGGGGTTATAAACGACAGCCCGATGATCATTAACGTGTTCCACCCGCGAGCGGTAGTGGCCGGAGGGCCCCTTGAAGCCCCTTGGCAGCAACACGCTTGCCATTATCTCCTGACCGATCTCGATCTTCTGCAGTAAAAGGGAATCCGGCCTCGTGACGATCCCGGCGCCCTCATCTGAGAGGTCTCTGATTTTCATCTGGTACAGCGGACCTCCGGAGAGGGTGAGGACCGCCATCGGATTGGTCAGTTCCTTGGCCCTGTAACTGGCCCTGCGGTCCGGCGAATGGCCTGTTTGAAGAGCGTTCACCGACATTTCGGTTCCTCTTGGATTACGGGAAGGCGCCTTTATCTCTTAGTATCGGAATCTTATCAGCCCGACTTGAGGATTTTTGTGCAGGCCCTCAATAATGACGCCCTTCTCCTGTAACCGGTCTCTTCACCCCGAGGCGGCGCATGCGCTCGATCAGGGTGGTGGGTTTTATACCCAGCAGCCGGGCCGCGCCGTCCGCCCCGTAGATCTTCCAGCCGGACCGCACCAGGGCCGCCAGCATGTTCTGCTTCCGGATGGCGCTGATCTCGGCCTCGCTTAGAATGGCGGCTGTATGTTCGGCGGCGGTTGCAGGCCGATCCTGATCCGGGAGCGGAGCCCCGCCGCTCACCTTGGGCAAATCCAGCTGCAGGCGGCCATGCGGGGAGAGAATGAGGGCCCGTTCGAGGATGTTTTGGAGCTCCCGTATGTTGCCGGGCCAGGCGTGGGCCCTCAGGTCCATCAGGTTGGCCTCGGTCAGCCGGGGCGGCGGGCGGTTCATACGCCGCGAGAACACCTCGATGAAATGCGCGGCCAGGAGCGGGATATCCTCCTTGCGTTCACGCAGGGCCATCACCTCGATCGGGAAGACATTCAATCGATAATAGAGATCTTCGCGGAAACGTCCGTTCCGGACCTCCTCTATGAGGTTTTTGTTCGTGGCCGCGATGATCCGGACATCCACCTTCCGCGTTCGCCCTTCCCCCACCCGTTCGAATTCCCCCTCCTGCAGCACCCGCAGAAGCTTGCCCTGCAGCTCCGGCGGGATCTCCCCCACCTCATCCAGAAAAAGAGAGCCGCCGTCGGCCGCCTCGAAGCGTCCCATCCGGTCGCTGGTGGCCCCGGTGAAGGCCCCCTTGACGTGGCCGAAGAATTCGCTCTCGTAGAGTTCCCTGGGAATGGTGGCGCAGTTGACCTTGATCAGGGGCCGGCCGCGGCGGTCGCTGCGAGCGTGGATTTCACGGGCGATCAGCTCCTTTCCGGTGCCGGACTCCCCCAGGATCAACACGTTCGCGACAGTCGGGGCCACAAGGGCGATGCGCGACAACACCGACTTGAGCGAGGGGCTTTCGCCGATGATGCTGCCGTAGGCATGCACGCCGGCAAGCTCCTCCTTGAGGTAGATGTTCTCGGCGTGCAGGCGCTCCTGGAGCTGGCTGATCTCCGCCGTGCGGCGGGTCACCTCCACCTCGAGCTCGTCGCGGGATCTCTGCAGAGCCGACTTCTGAACGTCGCACTCGGTCTGCAATCGTTCGCAGGCGCGATTCAGCTCACCCAGCGCCTGCGCATGCTGCAGGGCCGCGGCCAACCGCGGGGCCGCAGCTTCGAAAAACGCGCGCAGCCCAGGCGCAATCCCGTCGACCCGCTTCGAGCCCACATTGAGGGTCCCCTGTACCCGCTCCGCCGTCAACAGCGGGGTGACGATGAAGGAGCGGATCTCAGCAGGAACCCGGCGCAGGAGTTCATCCTCTTTACGATTTTCTGCTCTCAGGTCCCGGCAGTAGACGGTTTGGCCCTTTTTGAGGGCCGCCGCCACGACGCCGCCTGCAGAACCGAAGGGCGAAAGGGGGAAGTCGGCAAGCCCGGCCCCGGACAGCGCCAGCAGGTGATGGTTCTTTCCATTGGACGGGGCCAGGGCCAGAGTGACGTAAGGCTGCCGCAAGCGCCGTTGCACGAAAAGCAGCGCCGCTTCGGCGATAGCCTCGACTTCGAGCCGGGCGATTTCGACCTCGAAGCCTGCCAGCTCGTTCAAAATCTTATGACTTGCAGCCAGTCTCATCCCGAATCGGTCCCATAAAAAATATCCTTCCCCAAATTAATCAAACTCTTGAGTATGGCAACCAAAAAATTGAGATTCTCAATTATCTGATGTCCACGGTCATGCGGTAAAATTTAAATCGTCAATTATTCCAAATGATTGAAAATTTATGCGTGGCTGGCATGCCTTTTGTTTAGCAGCGTGGATAACGGATTCGGGAGATACCGGTCCCGGTTGAAAGCTTTTTATACGAACCTTGAACCAGGGAGGGATGGCATCATGAAATCTGCAGCAGCCGAACACCATACGAGTCTCAACGGGGTGAATGTCGAGGAGCTGTTCAAGACGGTGGAAACAGTAAAGAATAACGTTTCGATTGCAAAATTCCGTTTCCGCGCGGACAACACCTGGATCGACGGCGGCCACAACCGGACCTCCATCCGCAATTTCTACGGGGCCGGCGGAGAGGACACCTCGCGCAAGACCCCCTTCATCCTGGATGCCGATGAGCCCAAGGTGCTTCTCGGGACCGACCGGGGGGCGAACCCCGTCGAATATGTGTTGACCGCCCTCGCCGGATGCTTGACCACCTCGCTCGTCTACCACGCCGCCGCGCGCGGAATCGCCATCGAGGAGGTCGAGTCGCACCTGGAGGGCGATCTCGATCTGCGGGGATTCCTGGGCATTTCCGAGGAGGTCCGCAACGGTTACGACAACATCCGCGTCAGCTTCAAGATCAAGGCGGATGCCTCCGAAGAGCAGCTGAGGGAGCTGGTGGAGCTGGCCCAGAAGCGCTCCCCGGTATTCGACATCGTCTCCCACCCCGTTCCGGTGAACGTGGAGCTCAAAAACTCCTGAGCCGCACGGTCAAACAGTGTGGCCGGCCTTTTCGTGAGAGCGGCATCCACCCGCTATCTCAGTTTCAATGCCGGAACCACCCGAGCCGGCATCTTCAGCCGAGAAAGGTTTTCCAAGGAGCAGGCCCCGGAAGGAGGCGAAAAATGGACGGCACAATCAGGACCAAATGGAAGAAATGCTGCGCGCGCGAGCACGAGAGACTGGCGGCGGAGCTCGAGACCTGCGACCGGCTGGCCGCCGCACCCTCCAAGTGGCACCGCTGCGCCCGGCTCATTTCGCGCCGCAGCAGCCGGCGGGCCCGGGACTGCATGCTCCAGAGCTGACCCGTGGGAGGGAATCGAATAAACGCAGAGCCATGAGCCCCTGAAGTCATGGCAGGGCAACGGGTAGACCGAATAAAAGGGGGTGAAACGTGAGCGCGATCAAAGTGAATGCCCGAGACGGAGGCACTCTGTCCCTCTCGCGGGAGGAGCTGGCCTCTTTGCAGAGTCGGATCCGCGGAGAGATCATCACGACCGGAAACGGGTCATATGAAGCAGCCCGCAAGGTCTGGAACGGTCTGATCGACCGAAAGCCGGGGGTGATCGTCCGGTGCCGCGAAGCTGCGGATGTCGCCGCCGCCGTCACCTTCGCAGGTGAACGCGGCATCGCCGTTTCCGCAAGGGGCGGGGGACACAACGTCGCCGGCGCCTGCCTGGTTGAAAACGGCTATACGATCGACCTCTCCTACATGCGCGCAGTTCGCGTGGATCCCGAAAACCGCGTTGCGGTGGCGGAGGGCGGAGCCCGCCTGGGGGATCTGGACCGCGCCACTCAGGCGTTCGGGCTGGCGGCGCCCGTCGGCGTGGTTTCCGCCACGGGGGTTGCCGGGCTCACCCTCCACGGAGGGGTCGGCTGGCTGCTCCGCAACCACGGGCTCTCCATCGACAACCTCCTCTCGGCGGAGATCGTCACAGCCGACGGACGGTTGCGGCGGGCCGATGCGAACGAAAATGCAGATCTCTTCTGGGCCCTGCGCGGCGGCGGCGGAAGCTTCGGGGTCGTCACCGCATTTGAATTCAAGGTCCATCCGGTGGGGCCCGACGTCTGGCTCTCCGCCCCCATCTACCCGCTCGAGCGCGCCGGCGAGGTGATGGCGGCCTTCCGGGACTACCTGGAGTCGGCCCCGGACGAACTGATGGGGCTCGGGGTCTACTGGAGCGCGCCCGAAGCGCCCCAGGTCCCGAAACATCTCCATGGAGTGCCGGTCGTCATCCTGCTCGGCTGCTACACCGGCCCTTTCGAGAAGGGGGAGAAGGTGCTGGAGCCGCTGCGCCGCATCGGCACCCCCATCGCCGACCTGGGCGGACCCATGCGTTTTGTGGATGTGCAGACCTTCCTGGACGCGGACTACCCGGACGGCAAGTTCTATTACTGGAAATCGATCTACCTGGACCGGCTCGACGCGGAGGCCATCCGGGTGCTCTCCGATCACACCGCCGCCCGGCCTTCGCCGCTCTCCTCGATCGATGTCTGGACCCTGGGCCGGGCCATGAGCCGGGTGGAAAGCACCGCGACGGCCTTCTTCAGGCGCGATGCCCCTTACATGATCGGGATCGAAGCCAACTGGGAACGGCGCGAGGATGCGGAGGCCAACATTCAATGGGCCCGCGCTGTTTTCGAGGATTTGAAAAAGTTTTCTAATGGAGGCAACTATCTAAATTTCCCGGGCTTTTTCGAAGAGCCGGAGCGCCTCCTCACGGGCTCCTTCGGAGAGAACCTGAAGCGCCTGAAATCGATCAAGGCGAGGCACGATCCGAAGAACCTTTTTCTCGGGGCGATCAATATCCCGCCCGGTCCCTCTGCCGCTCTTCAGGATCGTCCCGCCCGGGAAGCCCGACCCTCAACCGGCATGGAGGCACCATGAAAACCGCGGATATACCCGACGAAACCAGCGAGGATGATACCTTATCCGGCGCGCAGAGCGATTCCTGTTGCTGCTGCTGTTGCTGCGATACGGATGAGGAGTGTCTGGTGGAAGAACCGGCGGCCGCTTAGGATATCCTGCAGACTGTCGGATTCAGCAACCCGTTTCTCCCGGGCGGGAACAGCAAAAAGCAGCCCGGGAACCGAGGACCCGATCCATGGAAGAAAGCCGTATCACAGAGGTCAACTGCGCCGAAAAATGCGGACAGGTGATCACGGACTGCATGAAGGACGGCAGGTCCAAAGACGACTGCCGGGACCTATACCGCCAGTGCGTGTCCGAGTGCATCTTCTCCGCCCTTCCGTATGCGTAAGACCGACCCGGGCCGGCGCCTCTGCCGCGGCCCGGGTTGAATCCCTTTCTCAGCATGCGGCCCCGCTAGTGGGGGCCTTCGCTTCGAATGAAAATCTCTCCCCGGGAAACGCCACTACGAACTTGGTGCCCCCGCTTGTCATGCACTCCTTGCTCGATCGGATGAAGCGGCATTTGGAGATGCGTCCGGGGCACGCATCCTCGTCCCGCGGGATGTAGCGGCAGCGTCTGCTCTTGAAGGCGATAGAAAACCCAAGCCGCTCCGCAAAAAGCCGCATGCGCATCAGGTCGGACCCCGCGCCGCCGGCGTTGAAATCATACGGCCGTTTGGTGGTGTAAAATTTCGTATCCTGAGTGTGAAAAAACCCGTTGAACAGGTGGCGCTGATTATCGCCGGTGATCCCCACGCCGAAGTCGATCACCTCGACCACGGCCATACCATCTTTCTCCCCGGCTTTGAGGACGATCTGACCCCCGTCGGGAGTGTTTTCAATCGCATTTCGGATCAAGCCCCCCACCACCTTGCCGGCCACGCTCCGGTCGATTTGAACCGTCAGCCCCGCCTCGGCTTTATTCAGCACCCTGAGCAGCCGCTCGGGGCAGCGGGCCAGGGCCTTGTCGATCTCCTCTTGAATCAACTCCTGCAGGCTGAGCCGCCGCTCCCCGCTCCGCCGCCCGATGCCGGCGGCCTCTTCTCTGTCGGCGGGAAAGGGCATCGGCCGGTCTGAGGCCCGATCCGTACCCCCTTGCTGCCGCCTCAGCCACGAGAGGTCCTTTTCGGCGGCTTCCGTCCGCGGGCCCTCGCCCTCCCGGCTCAATTCGGCCACATCGTTCATCTGGACCTGAATCGCCTCCAACCGCTGGAGGCAGCGCCGCCCGCGCTCGAGGAGCTTTGAATAATACTCACCCCCTTCCACCGCCATCTCTTTTCCCAGGATCTTGAGGGTCGCATCGAGGACGGCGACCGGTGTTCCTAGTTCGTGGGAGAGGTGATGAACGGCCTTTTCCCGCAGCTGCTCGAGCGACCTTAGATGGAGGTGGGCCTGCTTGAGCTCACGGTGGGCCTGTTCCAATCTTTTCTTGGCGGTTTCCATTTCGGTGATGTCTTCGTAGCTCACGAAATAATCCCGGGTCGGCATGATGACGGGACGGAAGCGGATGATTTTTTTCTCACCGTTTTTGCAGGTAACCTTGCGGACGTAAGGTTTGGTTTCGCCGGGGACCCAGCCGGCGTGCTCCGATTTCCATACGGAGATGGCCCGCTTCCGCTCACTCGCATCCGGAAAGGCGGAATTGAACCAGGCCCGGCCGTCGGGCAGATCCGCCAGGGTGTATCCGAATATCTCCGTGAATTTCCGGTTGAGGTAGCGGTAGCCTCCATTGCGGTCGATGATCGCTATCCCGTAGGGGGCCTCCTGAATGAGGATGCTGAATTTGAGCTCGCTTTCGGTCAGGGCGCTTTGAGCCCGCTTGATCCCGCTGATGTCCCTCAGGGTGACGATGATGCCGGCGGGCCGGCCTTCAGGGTCTGAATACACTGCCGAGCTCAGCTGCACGTCCAGCAGCCGGCCATCTTTGGTGAGCCTTTGGGTTTCAAACAGTTTGACCGATCTTTCGGCGAGCAGCTGCTCGATGGCCCACCGGGTCTCCTGCCGCTGTTGCTCCGGGACGAACTCGATCCGTTTGCCGGCCACCTCCTCCAGGCGCCACCCGAAGGTTCGCTCGAAGGCGGGGTTCAGGTATTTTGTCCTCCCCTCGAGGTCGTAGATCACGATCGGGTCGGGGGACGATTCCAAAAAAGAGCGGTAGCGCGCCTCGCTGACGCGCAGCGCCTCGTCCTTCTCAAAATAGCCATCTTCAAGGTGCTCCAACACATCGGACGACGCAACCGGCTGGTGAGCCTGAGACCCGGGACCAGGGTGTTGAGCCTCATCGGATCGGATCTTTGCGGATGGGCCTTCGTATATGGTATTCATGGGATACCGACCCGCGTGCCTCGTGCAACCGGAGGCGTGTCATGTTTCATGGATGGATCGGCGGAACCGTTGGCCGGACAGCTGTCTCTTCTCAGGAGCAAGAGGCCATCGCGGCCGGGGCGAGCGGTCGCGCAGAGGAGTCGTCCACGGGTGTCCCGCCGGGATGAGCTTTGGAGCCGGAGGCGCAGGAGCATTCGAATGCAGTAAAAACTTACGCCTCCGCGGTAAAGGAAGTCAAGCGCATTTTTGTTTCTCGGATCCGATCCGGGCCTCTTCGCCCCTTTTCCTTCCATTGCGTGGGGGAGGAGAGCGCCCTGCGTCCCCGCCGATCGCAAGAGCGTTTAACCGTTTCGAGTCGGAGGTGGTTCGATGAAAAAATCACTCTGCAGGTTTATGCCGGTTCTGCTTTGGGCCGTGGCGGCTTCCATCTCCGCAAGCTCGGTTTCCGAAGGCGGCCCCCCGGCGCTGACGCCGGAGGCCGTCTGGTCCGGCCTGCTCGAACGGCACCCCTTTCCCTATCTCATCCCCCTGCCGGAATCCCGGCCCGCGGAGATGGACGGCTTCTACGCCAAGGTGGTCGTCTCCGCAGCCGAGCGTGTCCACTGCCTGAGATGCCCGGATTATGCTCCCGAGGGAGGCGTCTGGAAACTGCAGTTGGACAAGGGGGTGTTCCGGATCTTCCACCCGGAGAGCGGCTGGAAGAGCATCGGCACCTACATCGTGGCCGGCGACAGACTCCTGCTCGCCAACGACCCGACCTGCATCGACGCCATCGGGCTCTACCGTTGGCGGTTCGAGGCCGGCCGGCTGAGCCTGGAGGCGATCGACGACCCCTGCGCCATCAAGCTGCGCGC
>JALOOS010000317.1 GCA_025454275.1 Desulfobacterales bacterium
GCCGACGCCGTCGTGGGTGTCGAGGATGTTGAAGAAGGTGGTCGTCGGCGACGGGGCCCTCAGTCCCGCCGCCCAGCGGGAGAAGGCGGTCGCATCCGCGCGGTAGAAGGTGTGCAGGACGAGCGGGGGCAGGGCGAAATTGTAGACCATGTGGGCCTCGTCGGTCCCGTCGCCGAAGTAGGAGACGTTGTCCGCGTGCGGGACGTTGGTCTCGGTGAGCAGGGCAACCCCCGAGGCCGCCGCCTCCATCACGTCGCGGATCAGTTTGACGACCTCGTGGGTTTCCGGCAGGTGGACGCACTCGGTGCCCGGCTCGGCCCAGATGTAGGTGACGGCGTCCATTCTCAAGATGTCCGCCCCCTGCCGGACATAGAAGAGCAGGCCGTCGATGATCTGCAGCAGCACCGCGGGGTTGCGGAAATTGAAGTCGATCTGGTCGGCGGAGAAGGTGGTCCAGACATGGCGGGGGCCGCGGAGCGTGTCGAAGCGGGTCAGGATGTCGGTGGTGCGGGGGCGGAAGATCTTGCGGCGCTGATCGGCGGTGAGCTCATCGGGCGAGGCGTAGGCGATGAAGAAATCCCGGTAGCGCGGGTTGTCGTTCAGATACTCCCGGAACATCTCGCTGCGGGCCGAGCAGTGGTTGAGCACGGCGTCGAACATGAGGTCGTAGTGCTTCTTTTTCTCGCGGATGTCCTCCCAGGTGCCCAGGGTCGGGTCCACCCGCTTGAAGTCCACGACCGCAAAGCCCCGGTCCGAGGAGAAGGGGAAAAAAGGCAGCAGGTGGATGGTGGTGACGGCGCCGCGGTTGTAGGTGTTCACGAAGGCATGCAGGGCGGAGAGCGGGCTTTTCCCTTTCCCGCGCACCATGTCTCCGTAGGTGATGAGGACCAGGTCGGCCTCGGAGAAGCGCTCGGAGGGGTTGTAGCGACCCTCTTTCGCGATCATCTCGGCCGGCTTGTGGGCGCAATGGACCTGGAGGATGCGTTCGAGCTCGGGCATCCAGGTCGCGGCCGCCGGCCGGCCGTAGAGCCGCACCAGACGCGCGTGCATCCGCGCGCGCCGCTCCCCCGGAAGCCGGAACAGCGGCCGGGAGTAGTCCGGGTCGGGGGTGTAGAAGGTGCGGGTTCGCAACGGGGGCGGCCGGGAGGCCATCGGTCGTATCGTCAGCGGCGGCGCAGCCCGGGCTTCATCCGCTTGAGCACCCGGCTCTGCCCGCCTCGGTCCAGGTCCTCCAGGGCGAAATCGAGAGCAGCCTCCATGAGGGCCGACTTGTTGTCCACGGCGGCGCCGGCCAGTTTCAATTCGTAAAACTTTCGATTGAAGCGTTCCAGAGTTTCATCCGAGAGATAAAAGCCGGCTTTGCGCTTGAGGTCGGCCGCCGGCCGTTTCGGGGGCGGCGCCGGATGCCGCGGGCTGCGGGGGCCCGGCGGGCCGCTCGCGGCGGCGACCGGGTCGGGCGGCAACTCATCGAAAAGCTCAGGCGGGTCCGGACGGCGGCGGGTCATCGTTCATCACCTTTCGGATGAGGGTCTCATAATCCTGCGCGGCCGTGCTGCCGGCATCGTGCTCGAAGATGGTCCGGCCGAGGGCGGGCGCCTCGCACAGGCGCACCGTGTAGTGAACGGGTGCGCAGAGCTGCCGCGCAAAATAACGCTCGAGCTGCTCAAGCATCTGCTGGCTGTGGCGGGTGCGCCGGTCGAAGAGGGTCGGCAGGATGTATTTCAGCCGCAGCTCCGGATTGAGCCTCTGGGCGCTTTGCAGGTAGCGGAAGAAGGTCTTGAGCCCCTGGATCGCCGGCCCCTGGACGGCCACCGGGCAGAGCACCTCGGTCGCCGCCATCAGGATGTTCACGCTGAGGACATCCCAGCCCGGAGCGCAGTCGAAGATGAGGTAGTCGATCGCACCCTCCCGGGGCACCAGCTTGTGCCGGAGGACGGTCTGGCGCACCTCCGGCGGTTGCTCGCCCAGCCAGTTTTTCAGCTCCGCCAGGCGCACCCCGCCCGCGAGCATCCAGAGGTTCTCTCTTGCGCGGAAAACCGTTTCGTTGCGGGAGACCGGCCGCCCGGTGTGGGTGCTCTCGGTGAGGAATTCCGCCAGGCCGTAGGGGGGGCTTACGCCCAGAAACCGGGCGACCTGGTCCTGGGTGTCGCAGTCGACGAGCAGCACCCGGCTACCGCGGGCGGCCAGCCCCCCGGCGAGGCTGACGGCGGTGGTGGTCTTGCCGACCCCGCCCTTGGCCATGGCGACGGCGATGGTGCGCATGCCGCAATATTCTCCTGTTATAGTATTCTTCTAAAACATCCTATCGAATTCCGCCGCTTCGTGCAAGCCCGGGTGTCAAACGGACTCCGGCGGGCCCGGACGCGCGGCGGCGGGCCTCAGCGCGACCGTCGTTGCGCCCCAGCCGCCGGCCTCGATCGGCGCATCGGCTGCGGCGGCCACATGCGGGTTCCGGGCCAGGAGCTCCCGCACCCGCTTTTTCTGGGCCCCCGTGCCCTTGCCGTGGATGATGCGCACCGAGCGGAACCCGAGCCGCACGCACTCTTCCAGATAGTCTTCGATCAGATCGGGGATATCCCGCGGGTGGAACGTGTGCAGGTCGAGCACGTCCTCGATCGGAATCCGGACCGGTTCCAT
>JALOOS010000318.1 GCA_025454275.1 Desulfobacterales bacterium
CGTCGATGAGATAAACGGTGCGCAGTGCGGTCATGGCGTCACGGGTCTCGGCGCACGGGCGCCCGGCGCGGCGGCCGGCCGGCGATTGACACCCGGCGGTGGTTGCATTAAGGTTTTTCGAGTCGAAACGCTTCGTCTATACCACTCTATCCGGCAGGTAACAAGAAAGGGCCCGCATGCCCAGGGGAGAGATCATCAGCGACGATACCGGGATCCGGCGGCTGCTCGCAGGCGCTAAAACCGTGGCGGTTCTGGGTCTCAGCCCCAAGCCGGGGCGGGATTCGTACCGGGTCGCCGAGTACCTGCAGGCGCACGGATACCCCGGTGGACATCGTGGATGTGTTCCGCAGCCCCGACCAGGTGCTGCCCCATGCCGAGGAGGCGATCCGCCTGAAACCCAAGGTGTTCTGGATGCAGGAGGGGATCGTGAACCGGGAGGCGGCGGAGCGGCTGACGGCGGCCGGCATCGACGTGGTGATGGACCGGTGCATCAAGAAAGATCATGAGCGGCTCTTCGGAACCATCGGCCTACCGGCGCAAGCACCGTTTGGGGCGTGAGATCGTCTGCGACTGCTGCCGGGGAACCTTTCCCTTTTGCTGGCGCTGCCGCTGCGGTTTCAAGATCTGCCAGGCCTGCATGCATGAAAACGTCTGGGGCATGTCCTGCAACGGCATCACCTGGGAATGCCCCGACTGCGGCGGGCAGAACGGCTTCGGGAACCAGTGAGCGGGAGCCTCCGGTGCGGGGTGGAGCAGATGACGGCGAAGGTCATAGCGATCGAGCAGCTGGGCGGACCCCTGCGGGTCTCGCTCGAGAATATCCTGCGGATGGTGCCGGACCGGGACCGCTCCGACGTGAACCTCCAGCGGCTGCTCGCCTTTCGCCTGCGCATCGACGGGGAGGCGGCCCTGAAGGAGTACCTCATGGCGCGGATCCGGGACGCCATCCAGTGCGGCTACTCCGGCCGGCTCTACGACTACCTGAAAAGCGACCCGCGCAATCTCGATTGCCCGCCCGCGGAGGAGGAGGCGCCCTCCGACCCGGGCGCAGCCTGAATCGTCATGCACTACGAGGGCAACATCATCCGGCCGCCGAGCGAGGCCGACAGCATTCTGCTCCAGGTCACGGTCGGCTGCTCGCGCAACAAGTGCACCTTCTGCGGCACCTACCGCGGCGAGCGGTTCCGCATCAAGTCCGACGAGGTGATCCGCGAGGACATCCGCTTCGCGGCGGCCTGCTGCCGGCGCCAGCGCCGGGTCTTTCTCTGCGACGGGGATGCGCTGATCGTCCCCCAGCCGCGGCTCGCCGCCATTCTCCAGGCGATCCGCACCGAGCTGCCGTGGGTCACCCGCGTCGGCGCCTACGCCAACGCCAAGAGCCTCAACCTCAAACGCCCGGAGGAGCTGGCCGAGCTGCGGGCGCTCGGCCTGGGCATTCTGTACATGGGGCTTGAATCGGGCGACGACGAAACGCTCCGGCGGATCAACAAGGGCGCCGGTTCCGAAATGATGATCGCCATGGGCCGCAAGGCCCGCGCGGCCGGGTTCAAGCTTTCGCTCACGGTCCTTCTGGGGATCGCCGGGCGGGAGCGCTCGGAGGACCACGCACGGGCGACGGGCCGGGTGCTGTCGGCGATCGACCCCAACTACGTGGGGGCCTTGAGCCTGATGCTGATCCCCGGCACCCCGCTCCACGCGGAGTGGCGGGCGGGGCGCTTCCCGCTGCTGGAGCCGGCGGAAATGCTCGCCGAGCTGCGCACGATGTTTGCCGAAACCCATCTCTCCCAAGGGCTTTTCCATGCGAACCACGCCTCCAACTACCTGCCCATCAAGGCGCGCCTGCCGCGGGACAAACCCGCCGTCCTGGCCCTGATCGACCGGGCGCTGGGGGGCGGGGTCGCACTCAAGCCCGAATACCTGCGGGCCCTATAGGGGGGCCTGGGCCGGTTGACTGCAATCGGATCGCCCCGGCGGCACCGGCAGGATTCACACGGAATCAACCACGCGTTTGAAAGGGACAGGATGGACATCAAGCTGCTGCT
Organism: Desulfobacterales bacterium; assembly: GCA_025454275.1. Classification (GTDB taxonomy): domain Bacteria; phylum Desulfobacterota; class Desulfobacteria; order Desulfobacterales; family SpSt-501; genus SpSt-501. Next base: position 2,043 of record JALOOS010000318.1, read on the forward strand.
GACGACATTCGGGCTGGTATTCCTGGCGGAGCTGGGCGACAAGACCCAGCTGGCGACCTTCTGCTTCTCGGCCGACTGCGATTCCCGGCTCTCGGTTTTTCTGGGCTCCGCCGGAGCGCTGGTGCTGAGCTCGCTCATCGCCGTGCTGCTCGGCGCAGGGGTGAGCCGGTTCATCTCGCCGGCCACCATCAAGATCGGCGCCGGAATCTTTTTCCTGGTGGTCGGGTCCTGGACCATCTACAGCGCCACGCGCACCTGAGCCGGGAGAGGGGTCCTGATGCGCACCGCCCTCAACGCCCTCGCCGCCTGCCTGATCGGTGCCCTGGTTGCCGCCGCGCCGGCCGCCGCCCAGCCCTCTGCCGCCGCTCCGGGCCTTGATTTCAGCCCCCTGATCGAAGCCTCCCGCGTCCGCGGGCCGCTTGATTTCTGCGGCGAGCCGGTGCCCCTCGAGGACCCGGATGTGCGCGAGCGCATGGAGCGCGAAATGCTGACCGCGCTCGGCAACGCGCCATTGGTCATTTTGTGGATGAAGCGCTCCGGCCGGCACATGGGGCTGATCGAGGAGGCCCTGAAGGAGGCCGGCCTCCCGCCGGACCTGAAATACATTCCGATCGCGGAAAGCTCCCTGCTGCCGCACGCCGGCTCGCCCAAGGGGGCCATGGGCTTCTGGCAGTTCATGAGCGCCACCGGCCGCAACTACGGCCTGCAGGTCGACTCGGAGAAAGACCAGCGCCGCAGC
>JALOOS010000319.1 GCA_025454275.1 Desulfobacterales bacterium
TCGAGGGCATCCCACTTCAAGAACGAGTTGGACTGGTAGGGTACGGACAGACAGCCGATGTTGAGCGACGTGACATTCTGGAAAAAATGGGTGCCCTGGGCCGGTTCGACGTTGAAGCCTTTCAGACCGACCTCCACGAGGACACGAACCGCGGAGATCTGGGCCCAGGCGACGCCGATGCCCATCCAGGGGTCGGTCGAGCCCCAACGGCCGAATCCGATGAGCACGTAGGAGCGGTTTTCGCCGACGAGCCGGCGGTTGATCTCGCCGATCTCGCGCGCGATCTCCCGTGTCCGGGATATTTCGAAGGTGTCGGGGGCGACGACCACCAGGTCGCAGATGCCGCGATAGGAGCCGTTGCCGTGGGCCGTGTCGGAGTAGCAGAAGGCGTGCGTCTTGTCCGCGGCGGTGATTTTGACCTGCTCCCAGCGCTTCTTCGCCGCCATCGGGCGCAGCTGAAGCGGGTAGACCACCGGGCGCCCCTCCTCGGGCAGATCACAGGCGAATTCGATCTCCACCGGGGTGCGCATGGCCTTTTCGCTGACCGTGAGCAGGCTGGAGAGCAACTCCCCCAGCTTCAAGCGGGGGTCGCGCAGGACTTTTTGAAAGGTGACGATGCGGGGGCCCTCGTAAAAAAAACTGTCCACCAGCAGGCCGCTTTCGGGCTGATAGACGGAGGCGACCGCCGGCAGCACCCGCTGCGCTTCGGCTTCGGCGAGCGGCAGGAGCCTGAGACGGTCCATCGCGGCCGCGTCCCGCGGCTCCTCGATCGCCGCCATGTCCAGACCGTAGAAATCCTTCTGGGTGAAGTAGAGCCAATCGCGGATGTTGGCAAACTGCGGCAGGAGCAGCGGGTAGCGCGGGCAGAAGCGCACGATCGCCCCGCCCTCGACGACGGTTTTGCCCAGCCCCAAGGCGATTTGGGCGACCCCGTCCTCGGGTTTCATGTAGGAGACGGGGTAGAAGTTGTGCGACTGGGCCACCCCCGAAAAGGAAGGGTAGAAATAGCCGCCGCGGCGGCCCCCGCCGAGGGTCTGGACCACCACGGCCATGCGCTCGTCCTCCAGGCGGTAGCTGGTCTGACGGTAGTAGGCCCGCGGGCTGTCCCCGAAGGTCGAGGCCCATACGAGCTTGACGGCCGCGAGGAGAGAGGCCAGGCGCTCTTCGACCGCCGGCTCGTTGTTGGGCAGCATGTAGGTGGCGTAGAGTCCGGCCAGGGGCAGGTGCAGGGAATCCTCGAGCAGGCTTGAGGAGCGCACGGCGATCGGCACCCGCAAGGCCAGAAGGTAGGAGCGCAGGTCCCGGGCCAGCTCCGGGCGCACCTCGCCCTTCAGGAAGCGCGCCTGGAGCTCGGCGAAGGGGAGTCTCCCCTGCACGGCCTCCGCCGCCAGGCGGTTGTCTTCCAGGAACCGGCTGAATTCGCCGGTGCAGATCACGAGGGTCGGCGGTATCTGGATCGTGATGTCGGGGAAGAAACGGCGCAGGTCCAGGCGCGAGAGCAGATAGCGCAAAAAACCGATACCCCGGGCCTTGCCGCCCAGGGACCCCTCACCCAGCCGCATGAACTGCACCTCGTAGGGACTGCGCCCGGGGATGAACCGCGTGATGATGTCGCTCTGCTTTTCGTAGAGCACGGTTTCGATGACGCGGATGAGAAAGCGGCGCAGCTCTTCGGGCTCGGCGAAATCGGCGACCTGCTTGGGGTAGAGCTGCTCGGCGATGCGGAGTTCGGTGCGGGCCATCATCCAGTGCGAAAAATGCTGCTGGCGCGCATGGTGCAGGATCGAGTCGATCGGCACCTCCCGCAGCCGCTCCAGGAGCTCCCGCGGGTTACCGGCCCGCGCGACCTCGGTGCCGTCGGGCAGGCGGAAGATGAAGTCGCCGAAGCCCATGTATTCTTCCAGGAACCGCTGCAGGTCCTCGATCAGGCGGGTCGAGTTCTTGTCGATGAAGGTGGCTCCCAGTGCGAGCGCGCGCGGTCGGTTTTTTTCGGGCTCGGCGGACTGGATGCAGATCGGCAGCTCGCGGTCCTCCCGCCGCAGCATGCGCACGAGCTCGAACCCCGCCTCGTCGTTCAACTGTCCCGCCTTTGCGAAGCGCACGTCGGTGACCACCCCCAGGACGTAGGGCCGGTAGCGCCGGTAGAGCGCGACCGCCTCCTCGAGGCTGTCGGCCAGCACGATCTTGGCGCGCGAGCGCATGCGCAGCTGCTTGTGCAGGAGGTTCAACCCCTCGTCGATCAGCCGGCGCGTCAGGAGCATGATCGCCGTGTAAATGGCGGGCAGGATGGTGGAGTAGTGGGCGACCGAATCCTCCACCAGCATCACGACCCGAACCCCCCCGGCAGAGGTGTCGTGGTCCACATTGGCGTGGTCTTCGAAATACTTGATGATGGCGACCAGCAGCGTCGGATCGTTCTGCCAGAGAAAGACCCGATCCACGCCGCTGTCAACGACGGCGTCCGTCAGCCGGGGCAGCGAGGAGGGGTCCGTCGCCAGGATCGCCACCGGCAGGTCGGCCCGCAGCGCCTTGGCCTGGGCCGCCAGCTCGATCGCAAACTCTTTTTCCTCGTGCACGATCGCCAGCACGAGGTCGATTTTTTCCTCCCGGATCGCCTCCCGGGCGCGCTCCGCTATTTCGCGGATGCGCTTCGCCATCAGCGAGCGGAAGGTGTCGAATCGGTGCTGGATGGAGTCGATGTCCAACATGCCCTGACCTCCGGGGGACTGCCGTCGTTATGCCTCGAACTTCTCCCCAGTGCAAGGTTTACGGCCATCCGTCCTTCGCGGAGCACGGCGGTACCTTCCGGGGAGAACCTCCCGGCCGGGGAGAAATACCCCGGCTTTCCTGTTTCGTCTCATGCGTGGCGGCCGGACGGCAACAGGGGCCGATGGGGCATTTTCAATTTTAAATCAGATAGTTGGTGTTGTGAGACACTCGGTCCGCCACAGAGGGCTGTTTATGGCACGATGGCTGCAAAAGAAAGAGGTGGGTGCTGCCGTGACCTGAACGGCCGGCGCAATATCATCCGGTGGCAAACCGGACGCAACCGAAGGAGACTGAAATGAAGACTGGAAAAGTTCAACCGGATCATGGCAAAGCCTTGCATTGGGGCGAGGCGGAAGATGCTGCCAGGGCCCGCCTGGAGCAGTTGATCGACGCCGGACTGTGTTCCAACTGCCGCCACATGGGCGACTGCACGATGCTGCTGAAAAACGCAACCCCTGTCACCCAATGCGAGATGCACGAATGCGGGCCTTCCCCCCGGCCGCGGCTGACGCTGGTGACACGGCCGGCCGCGGGGGAGGATGCCGGGGGTCCGGATGGAGAGGAGCTGCTTGGGCTCTGCGCCAATTGCGATCATTTGAAGAACTGCCGGCTTCCGAAACCCCCGGGAGGGGTGTGGCAGTGCGAAGAGTTCGCCTGAGGCGCTCCGGGGTCTGAGAAACGGTTGGTAAAATTCCGGCGACCTGCTATAGATAACGGTCGAAGTGCGGGATCAGCAGCAAACCGTTTCCGGAGAGGCAATCATGAAAGAGGGTTTCAATGCGTTTGAAATGGCCCAAGCCCAGTTCGACCGCGTGGCCGATATGCTGGGCCTGGAGGGCGGCGTGCGCGAACTGCTGCGCTGGCCGATGCGCGAGTTCCATTTCACGATCCCGGTGCGGATGGACGACGGCTCGGTCAAG
>JALOOS010000320.1 GCA_025454275.1 Desulfobacterales bacterium
TCAAGGTGAGAACACTTTCAGCGGGGGCATTGCCGGGAATGGTTCCGGCCATCGACAGGAAGTTCTTCCAGGGCAGATAGGCCATGCCCGTCCAGGCATCGTTGACCTCGCCGGCATCGGCCGTGATGGTCTCATCAGCGTCCGGCCCCTTGAGGGTGAGCCGGCGGCCCTCGATCCCGGAGAGGGTCAAATAGACCGGCGGGGTCCGGGGCGCTGCCTGGAGCTCCAGGATCACCGGCATGTCGAGACTGCGCAGGGTGGTCAGGTCGGTTTCAAAGCGGTGGATCAGAACCCCCCCGCTCTTGGAGGAGAGGTTGAAATAGGCATAGTCGTCGTCCAGGGCATCCAGGTACTCTTTCGGTTCAAACGGCACCCCCCACAGGGCAAGGGCGTTTTTTAAAGCGCTCACGCGCGACGGCCGGCTCTGGGCGGCCTTCAGGTGGGACTGGAAGTCGACCGGCGCGGGGGTGCTTTCGGCGGCGGCCGCCAACGCGGCAGGAACCGCGGCATCCGTCGCGGGGGCGGCGCCGGACTCGGGGGGCGGGGCCGCGGAAGGCTCGGGCGCTACGTCCGCCGGTGGTGCTGCCGGCGGGGAGCCGAAGAAGGCGGAGACCACAGCGCCGATCTGGGGGTAGTAGAGCAACCCGAACACCGCGGCGCACAGCAGGGCGAATATCCCCATGGCCTTGCGGCCGTCCATCAGGGCGATGCCTCCGGGGCGGCTCCGGCCGGTGATCTCCCGCACGGCGCTGCGGGCGATCCGGCCTGAGACCGCGGCGCGGTTCAGGCTGAAGGCGGCCAGCAGGGCGCGGTCGCAGGCGATGTTGATCAGGCGCGGGATGCCGCGCGAGAAGGCGTAAATCGCGCGACAGGCGGCCGCATCGAAAATCCGGGCCCCTTTCTGAGAGGCGACGTTCAGGCGGTACTGGATGTAGTCCTGGGTATCTTTGTAGCTCAACGGGGTGATCCGGTAGCGCAGCGAAATGCGCTGGCCGATCTGGCGCAGTTCGTGGGATTCGAGCAGATCCGAAAGTTCGGGTTGGCCCACCAGAATGATCTGCAGGAGCTTTTCGCGGTTCGTTTCGAGGTTCGACAACAGCCGCAGCTGCTCCAGGACCGTGCGGCTCAGGTTCTGGGCCTCGTCGATCACCACGATGACCTTTTTCTTCTCCGCCTTCTTCTGCAGAAGGAAAACGTTGAGCTTGTCGATCAGCTCCTTGGAGTTGTCCGCGTCGGAGGTGATCCCGAACTCGTCGTTGAGGGTTTTCAGCAGCTGCTTGGGGCCCAGCATGGGGTTGAAAATGTAGGCGGCGACCGTGGTCTCGTCCAGGCCGTCCAGAAACGCGCGGCAGAGGGTGGTTTTTCCGGTTCCCACCTCCCCGGTGATTTCGACGAAGCCCTCTCCTTGCGAGATGGCGTAGTTCAAATGCCCGAGCGCCTCCTCATGGCTGCGGCTCAGGAAGAGGTATTCCGGATTCGGCACCAGTTTGAACGGTTTTTCCTTGAACCCGAAATAGGCGTTGTACATGGGACCGGTTTCCTCGACCCGGAGGTTCCGCGTGACGGGAAGGATCAGGCGCCGCTGTTTCGGAGCCGATTCCGGAAGGGCGTGCGGCCGGAAGTCGAAATGACGGTGAATTTCAAAAAATTCTGATGGTTACAGATCAAAGTATAGAAAATCGCGGGCGGTCTGTCAATACGGCTTGCAGCGCCGGTCAGATCAGGCTGTAGCAGAACTTTTCGAACAGGGCACGGTCGAACTTGCCGGACTCCACGTCGCATTTGATGAGCTTGAGGGTCTCGAGCGGGTCCATGGCGCGCCGGTAGGGGCGGTCCTCGTTGGTCAGAGCCTCGTAGCAGTCGATGAGGCCGATCAGCTGGCCGCTGAAGGAGATCGTGCGCCGGCCGCCGGGGTAGCCGCTGCCGTCGAGTTTCTCGTGATGCTCCAAGGCCCCCTGGGCGACATCCTCCCCGAGGCGGTTGACCTCCCGGATGAGCCGGTCGCCGATGGAGGGGTGGGCCTTCATGACCTCGAACTCCTCGGCGGTCAGCTTCCGGGGGGCCTTCAGGATATCGGCGGGGATCTCGGCCTTGCCCACGTCGTGGAGCAGCGCACTCAGCCCGAGCCGCTTGGTCTCCCGCAGCGGGATGCCGGAGTGGAAGCAATATCCCAGCGTCAGGGCCATGACGTTGACCGAGTGGATGACGGTGGAGTAGTCCTTGTTGGAGATGGTGGCGAAGGTGCGCAAAAGGTTCGGCTGTTTGGAGTAGCCCGAGACGAGGATGTCCATCGTCCCCGGCAGGCCCTGGAGCATACCGGCACGGGGCTCGGCGAGCGTCTCGGCCACCAGGCTGCAGAGGGAGGACTTGACCGCGGAAACATCCCCGGTTTCGATGCTGCGGGCGATCTCCACGTTGAACCCCTTCTGCACCTCGGCCGCGGCCGCAACGCGCTCGGTGTGCTGGATGTAGAGCCGAGGGTGCATCCCCTGGTCGATGCGGACCTCCGAAATTCGCATGCCTGCCGGTTTGTAGAGTTGGTACACGCCGGGAGCGCTCTGGTAATAGAGCGGCACCCGGATGTAATACCGCAGCTGGGAGCTGCGGACGGGTATGTAGGCGAGAGGGTTC
>JALOOS010000062.1 GCA_025454275.1 Desulfobacterales bacterium
GCAGCCGGTCGGCCCCTTGAGCAGGACCGGGAGCCGGGCGGCATAGGCGGCTTCAAACACGGCGATCTCGTTGCCCCGGCTCAGGTAATAAGGCTCTTGGTGAATCCGGTAGCTGTCGGCGGGGTGTGCCGTCATCGCCTGCCTCCGGTTCCGTTTGCCATACCGCGGCAGATGTAATACAATTCGTCGCGTCGGCAGGCCCGTTCTGCCGAACACCTTCCGGCACCGGCTGGCGTCGGGGTCGGTATCGGAATCGGCCTGTTGGGTCTCCGTAGCCGACATGCCGCGCACGCTGGGCATGGAAAGCTGAAAGGCCGATTCCGACTCCGACCCCGATGCGCTCGCTGCTGCTCGCAGACTATATACACCGGAGCGTTATGGCAGACAACACCCACATGGTTCAGCGTCTCCGCGACGGGGAGCGGGAGATCATCCTCGTCGGGACGGCCCATGTCTCCAAGGAGAGCGTCCGGCTGGTCGAGGAGGTCCTCGCGGCAGAGGCGCCCCGCCTCCCGCTTTCAAGCCTTGCGCCAGAAGGACCGCTGGCGGGACACGGACATCATCAAGGTCGTGCGTGAGAAAAAGGCGTTTTTACTGCTCTCCAACCTCCTGCTCGTCTCCTTTCAGAAACGGATCGCGCGGAAAATGGATGTCACCCCCGGCGCCGAAATGCTGCGTGCGGTCGAGATGGCCGATAGCCTGGGGGCCCAGGTCTGGCTGGCGGACCGCGACATCCGGGCCACGCTCTCACGGGCCTGGCACGCGTTGGGATGGTGGAGCCGGATCAAGCTCCTCTACCAGCTGCTCACCTCCATGGGTGCCGCCGATGAGATCACCGAGGAGGAGATCGAGCGCCTCAAGCAGCAGGACGTGCTCGAATCCCTGCTGGCGGAGGTCGGCCGCTCCATGCCGGTGCTGAAAACGATCCTGATCGACGAGCGCGACCGCTTCCTGGCCGCCAAAATCCGCCAGGCGCCGGGCACGAAAATCGCGGCCGTGGTCGGCGCCGGCCACCTGCCCGGCATTCAGGCCAACTGGGATCAGCCGACCGATCTCGGCGCGCTCGAAGCGCTCCCGCCGCCCGGCAGGCTGGGGGCGGTTTTCAAGTGGGCCATCCCGGCGAGCATCATCGCACTTTTCATGGCCGGTTTTTTTTTCGGCGGCAAGGAGGCCGGCGCCGACATGATCGTGCTCTGGAGCCTCTGCACCGGGGTCCTGGCGGGCCTCGGTGCGGCGCTGGCCCTCGCCCACCCCGCGACGGTGATCTCCTCGGTGCTCGTCGCCCCCTTCACCACCCTGCACCCCATGATCGCCGCAGGCTGGGTGTCCGGGCTGGTCGAGGCCGTTGCGCGCAAGCCCAAGGTCAAGGATATCGAAAGCCTGCCGCAGGACATTTTGTCGTTGCGGGGCTTCTGGCGGAACAACGTCACCCGGATTCTGCTCGTCGTCGCCTTCACCAACCTCGGGGCATCGGTGGGGACCCTGGTGGCGTTTCCGATCCTTCTGAAGGTGTTGTTGTGATCGGTTGACCCCGCCGTCAGCAACCGACGAGGTTCTGATGCCGCGCGCTCGCCATTCACTCCGAACTGGGCGCATCCGCCTCGCGGCGGCCCTCTGCGCCGGGCTTCTGATCGCCGCCTGCGCCGGGCAGGTCAAACCTCCGCCCGAGGCGCCGTTCGCCCCCGCCCGGCGCCCGGTCCTGAAGACCATGCGCTTCACCATCCAGGCCGGTGCGTTCAAGAACATCGACAACGCCGTGCGCCTCACCGACCGCCTCCTTGAACGCAAGCTCTCGGCCTATCATTTCATCGACGCATCGGGCTTTTACAAGGTGCGGATCGGCAATTTCCCCTCCCGCGAGGGTGCCGCTGCCCAGGCCGAACAGTTGATGGCGGCGGGCGTCATCGAGGAGTTTTTCATCATCGCACCGGAGGATACCGCGGCCGGGCGGCCGGAAGGGGTGTTCGAAGCGCAGCTCCGCTCCGAGCTCATCCGCACCGCGGAACGTTTCATCGGCGTGCCGTACAGGTGGGGCGGGGACTCCACGGTGGCGGGCTTCGACTGCAGCGGGCTCACCATGGTCGTCTATCAGCTCAACGGCCTGGAGCTGCCGCGCACATCGAGCGAGCAGTGGCGTGCGGGCCGGCCGGTCGCCGACGGGGATCTTCAGGCCGGCGATCTCGTCTTCTTCGCCACCCGCGGCGGCAAGCGGGTATCCCACGTGGGGATCTACACCGGCGGGAGCGGCTTCCTGCATGCACCCGGCCGCGGCAGCCGGATCGAAAAAGCCGACCTGGCCAGCGACTACTTCCGGATCCGCTACCTGGGGGCCCGCTCCTACCTCTAGGCGGCGGGGGCGATCCTCACCACACTGCGCTCAAAGCGCCTCCCTCCGGGGAGCTCGTGGACCATCCGCTCCGTGCGCAGCCGCCCCTCCGCGAAAAGCTGGATGCACTCGGGGTAGAGCTCCCACTCCTGTTCCAGGCCGCGCCGGCGGATTGTTTCGAGCGTATCCTCCTCCCGGATGGGAAAGGCCCGCTGGCCGATGATGGGGCCGGTATCCTCTCCGTAGTCGACGAAGTGCACGGTGCAGCCGGCCACCTTGCAGCCGTAGCGCCAGGTGTCGCCGTAGCCGTCGGTGCCCGGAAAGGCGGGCAGCAGCGCGGGGTGGATGTTCATGAGGCGCAAGGAGGCCCGGTCCGAGTTCACCCGGTCGATGAAATAAGGGGTGAGGGTGCGCATGAACCCCGCCAGCGCGATCAGGTCATAAGGGATCTCCCGCATGGCGGCCAGGAGGGCGGCCTCGGCCATGGCCCGGCTCACCAGGAAGCCATCCACCCGCGCAGGGTCGACCGTGTTGCCCATCAGACCCTGCTTGGCACGGATCTCCTCCAGCCGGAAATCCGCCGGCAGGGCGGCCGCGCCCGGGTTTTCCCGAAACGCCGCCGTCACGGCGCGGTAGTCGACCACGAAGGTCGGGATGCCGCGCCGGCGGGCCCGCTCCAGGCCCGCGGCCTGGGGGGTGTCGCTGCCGACGAAGACCACTTCGGCCGTGAGACGGCCGCTCTCGCAGGCGTCGAGAATGGCTTGCAGGTTCGTGCCTCCCCCGGAGATCAGCACCCCCACGCGCAGTCGTTTCACCACCCCTCACCTCCCCCGGACGCCCGGCGGCTCAGTTGACATCCCCAGGCATTGTCTCTATTATCACGGTTATTTCTTTCATGAAAGGATCCCCATCATGGCAGAGGGCATCATCGAGATCGACGACGGCAATTTCGAATCCGAGGTATTGAAGGCGGACAAACCGGTTCTGGTGGATTTCTGGGCGCCCTGGTGCGGGCCCTGCAAGGCGATTGCACCGGTGGTCGAGGATCTGGCAAAGAGTTACAGCGGAAAAATCAAATTCGCCAAATGCAACGTGGACAACAGCCCGGTCACGCCGAGCAAATTCGGGATCAAGGCCATCCCGACCCTCATCTTCTTCAAAGACGGCGGGGTCGTCAACCAGATCACCGGAATGGTCGCCAAGGCCAAACTGGAGGAGGCGCTCAACAAGCTGGTGTGAACCAAAGCGCCCCGCAGGCAGGGGCGCCTGGAACGATATGGGCAGGGGGATAATGACGAACCTACGGATGGCGGCTGCATGGGGGTGTGCCGTATTGGTTGTGTTTTTGACCGGTTGCACGACGCTCAGGGAGACCTATGACGACGTCAAGGGATCGATCAGCGGCATTTTCGGCGGCTCCGATGAAAACCTCACCGCCGAGGAGCTGGCCTGGGCCGGGATGGAGCACTACGACGACGGCAACTACAAGCAGGCCATCGACAACTTCCAGCGCCTGAAAGACATCTACCCCTTCTCGCAGTACGCCATCCTGGCGGAGTTGAAGCTGGGCGATGCGCACTACCGGCTCGAACAGTACGAAGACGCCATCTTTGCCTACGAGGAGTTCGAGAAACTCCACCCCCGGAACGAGGCGGTTCCCTACGTCATCTACCAGATCGGCCGCAGCCATTTCGACCGCATCACCACCCCGGACCGCGACCAGACCGCCGCCCGCAAGGCGCTGGAGACCTTCCAGCGGCTGACCCGCCAGCACCCGGACTCACCCTATGCCCGCCGGGCCGAAGAGCATATCGTCAGCTGCTACAAGAGCCTCTCCGGACACGATTTCGGGATCGGTGTGTTTTACTTCAACAGCAAGCACTACCCCGCGGCGCTGGCCCGGTTTCGCACCGTCGTCACCGATTACCCCGACGTGGGCTACCACCAGCAGGCCCTCGACTACATCGCCCGGACCGAGGAGCGCCTGGCGGATGTCGCCGTGTCCGGGGCCGCCTCCAAAACCGGCAAGGGGAGTTGACCGCTTCACGCCCGTCCCGATCGAATCATCCTGAAAAAAAGCTTGATTGCCGGGCATGAAATAGGATATATGTTTTTTTTCGGAAGACTTGTTAAAAGGAGTGGATCCCATGTCCCGGATATGCGACATCTGCGGCAAGAAACCGATGGTGGGCAGCCACATCAGCCATGCGCACAATGTAACCAAGCGCCGCTTCAACCCCAACCTCCAGCGGGTGCGCGCCTTGCGCGCCGGCCAGGCCCACACCCTGGTGGTTTGCACGCGCTGCATCAAGTCCGGGCGCGTACAGAAGGCGCCCTGAGCCGGGGTCACCCCACCCGCCGTGCATCCTGGACCTGCTTGACCCGCCGGACATGGGATAGGATCCGTTCGAGATGGGCCTTGTCCCCGACGTTGATCGTGAAGTAGCTCTCCACCATCTTGTTTTCCTTGGTCTCGGAGCTCGCGCTCAGGATATTGGCGCCTGATTTGCTGATGCTGCCGACGATGTCCGAGAGCAACCCCACGCGGTCGTAGGACAAAATCTGGATTTTGACCGGATAGGTGTCGTTGGAGGCGGTGTTCCACTCGACCGCGATCTGCCGCTCCGGGTTGGTGCGCAGGGCGTTCACGCAGCTGGCCCGGTGGACGGTCACGCCGTAACCCTGGGTGATGTAGCCGATGATGGCATCCCCCGGCACCGGCTGGCAGCACTTGCCGAACTTGATCAGGATATCCTCGACCCCCTTCACGAAGACCCCCGCCTGAGGCTTCTTCTTCCGCACCCGGCTCATCAGCTTTTCGATGAGCGACTGCTGGAAGCCGTCCTCCGCCGCCTCCCGCGCGGTGAAGGGCCGCAGCACCTGCAGCGGGGTGAGCTTGCCGTAGCCCACGTTGGCGATGAGGTCCTCCAGGGTCTTGACCCCCAGCTGCTCCACCACCTCTTTCATCTTCTCGGACTTGCTGAGCAGGGTGAAGTTGAGCTTCTCCTTGCGGAAGGTCTTCTCTAATATTTCCCGCCCCAGGCTGATGCTGCGCTCCTTCTCCTGGGATTTGATCCATTGGCGGATCTTGGAGCGGGCCTTGATCGTCTTGACGAATTTCAGCCAATCCTTGCTGGGGGTGTGGTTCTTGGCGGTGACGACCTCGACGATGTCGCCCGTCTGCAGCTGGTAGGGCAGGCTCACCATCTGCCCGTTCACCTTGGCGCCGACGCACTTGTGGCCGACCTCGGTGTGGATCAGGTAGGCGAAGTCCACCGGCGTCGCCCCGCGCGGCAGCGCGCGGATCTCCCCCTTGGGGGTAAAGACGTAGACCTCCTCCGGAAAGAGGTCGATGCGCACATTCTCCAAAAACTCCCCGGGGTCGCGAAAACTCTCCTGGTTTTCCACCAGGTCCTGGATCCAGGCGAAGCGCTGGCTGATGTTCTCGTCGATGCGGCTGCCTTCCTTGTAGCTCCAGTGGGCCGCAATCCCGGACTTGGCCACCCGGTCCATCTCGACGGTCCGGATCTGGATCTCGATCCGCTCGCCCACCGGACCGATGACCGTGGTGTGCAGCGATTGATACATGTTGGGCTTGGGGCGGCCGATATAGTCCTTGAACTTGTAATCGATCGGCTTCCACATCGAGTGGATCAGCCCCAGGGCCTCGTAGCACTGCGACACCGTCTCCAGGATGATGCGAAACGCCGTCAGGTCGTAGACCTGGTCGAAGGAGAGGTTCTGCTCCTTCATCTTGGTGTAGATGCTGAAGTAGTTCTTGCTGCGCCCCAGGACCTCTCCCCCAAGGCCCGCCTGCTCCAGCCTGGCGCGGATCGTCTCCTTGACGCTCGCGATGTAGCGTTCGCGCTCGGCGCGGGACTTGGCCACCAGGTTCTCGATCTGGGCGTACGCCTCCGGTTCGATGTACTTGAAGGCGTTCTCCTCGAGCTCGGTCTTGATCCAGTAGATGCCCAGGCGCGCGGCGATGGGGGCGTAGATGTCGAGCGTCTCCTGCGCGATCGCCTTGCGGCGCTCCGGGGAGTGGAACCGCAGGGTGCGCATGTTGTGGAGCCGGTCGGCGAGCTTGATGAGGATGACGCGGATGTCGCTCGCCATGGCGAGAAACATCTTGCGGATGTTTTCGGCCTGCCGCTCCTGGGAGGTGGAGGTCGGCATGGTGCTCAGTTTGGTGACCCCGGAGACGACGCCCAGGATCTCCGCGCTGAAGAGCTCCTGCAGATCCTTCGGGGTTGCGCGCGTGTCCTCGAGCACATCGTGGAGCAGCCCGGCGGCGACGCTCACCGCGTCGAGCTTCATGTCGGCCAGGATATTGGCCACCTCGAGGGGGTGCATGAGGTAGGGCTCGCCCGAGAGGCGGACCTGTCCGGCATGAACCTGGGCGGAGTAGACGTAGGCGCGCTCAACCACATCCAGACCTGCCGCCGGGTGGTAGGCGGAGATCTTCTCGAGGATGTCGTTGATCCGGATCATGCCGCCCCGCTTGGCATCTCAATAGGCCTTGGCGTATACCACGCGCCGGCCGGGACGGCCGCAGGCGATGCAGGCCGCCGGCCCTTCGGCCGCCTCGGAGGGGATGCAGCGGATGGTCACGGTGAGATCCTCCTTGATCTTCGCCTCGCACGCCGGCTCCCCGCACCAGCCGGAAAAAGCGAAACCGCCGTGGATTTCGGGCTTATCGAGGTTGCGGGGCGTGAAATAGTCGTAAAAGTCGGCGCGCTCCCCGATCTCGACCGAATGCTCCCGGCGGAAGACCGCTGCACGCTCGAAGAGGGCGCTCTGGATGTCGTCCAGGATGCCGGCGATCTCGGTCACGAAGGCCTCCCGCTTGAGCGATGAGCGCATCTGATGGGCTTGGTCGCGGCGCCCCACGAAGACCGTATGCTCCTTGACCTCGCGCGCGCCGATTTCCACCCGCAGCGGTATTCCCTTCTTGATCCACTCCCAGCCCCGCGCGCCGCCGATCTCCCGCGGATCGACCTCCACCACGAGCGCCCGGTCGTGGTAGCGCTGACGCCGGAGCTCACGGGCCAGCTGCTCGGTGTAGTCCATGACGGCCTGGCGCTCCTCCTCCTTCTTGAAGATCGGCAGCAGCACCACGTGGGCCGAGGCGGCCCGGGGCGGGAGGATGATGCCGTCGTCGTCGCCGTGGGTCATGATCACCCCGCCGATCAGGCGCGTCGAGGCCCCCCAGGAGGTGGTCCAGGCATACTCTTCTTTTTCGTCCGCGGTCTGGAACTTGATCTGGCTGGCCCGCGCGAAGTTCTGCCCCAGGAAATGCGAGGTCCCGGCCTGAAGCGCCTTGCAGTCCTGCATCATGGCCTCGATGCAGAGGGTGTCGACGGCGCCCGGAAAACGCTCGGCCGGGGTCTTGGCCCCCTTGATGACCGGCATGGCCAGGACCTCCTCCGCCAGGCGGGCGTATATATCGAGCATCAGCCGGGTGCGCTCCAGCGCCTCGGCCTGGGTGGCGTGGGCCGTGTGCCCCTCCTGCCAGAGGAACTCGCTGGTGCGCAGGAAAATGCGCGTGCGCATCTCCCAGCGCACGACGTTGCCCCACTGGTTGAGCAGGATCGGCAGATCGCGGTAGCTGCCGATCCATTTGGAAAAGGCGTCCGCGATGATGGTCTCGGAGGTGGGCCGCACGACCAGCGGCTCCGCCAGACGCCCGGATGGGACCAGGGCCCCGGTATCGTCCTTCTCGAGCCGGTGGTGGGTGACCACGGCGCACTCCTTGGCGAAGCCCTCGACGTGGTCGGCCTCCTTCTGCATGAAGCTGAGCGGGATGAAGAGCGGGAAATAGGCGTTCTTCACCCCGGTCTCCTTGAACATGGCGTCCATGGCCTGCATGATGTTCTCCCACAGGGCGTAGCCCCAGGGCTTGATCACCATGCAGCCGCGGACCGGCGAGCGTTCCGCCATGTCCGAGGCCTTGATCACCTGCTGGTACCACTCCGGGTAATCGTCGCTGCGGGTGGGCGAGATGGCATGCTTCGGTTGTTTCGTCATCTGCGTCGGGTATCCTCTCTCGGTTGAACCTCTGTCAAAGGCAATCGGTTGCCACGTCGTATCTGCACGCGGGACACCACCGAACGGTTCCAGGGGGCGGAAGGAACCCATCGGGGTCGGTATCGGAATCGGTCGGTATCGGAATCGGTATCGGTATCGCTCTTCAAAGGCCCCTATACGATAGTGCCCGGCATTTTGCTTCCGAAGCCGTTACGATCGATACCGAACCCGACTCCGACTCGCTCCGTGACCGGCTGAACCGGCGCCGGGTTGACCGGCGGTAGCGGTTTACGGCCCCACGGCGCCGGGATCGAACCGCGCCACCTCCTCGAGCAGCACCTCCACCAGGCGCTCTTCGGGGAACTTCTTCACCACCTTTCCCTTGCGGAAGAGGACCCCCAC
>JALOOS010000321.1 GCA_025454275.1 Desulfobacterales bacterium
TGCCCCCGGTGCGATGGAGGAGAGCGCGGCCCGCCCGAAGTCGAACATGGGGCGGACCACGGCGTTCAGAGACGGGTTGAGCCGTTCGATCCGCGCGACGGCCTCTTCGCAGACCTCCCGGCCCGACACCGCGCCGTTGCGGATCAGCCCGGCCAGACCCAGCCCATCGTAGCGGTCATATTCCGCGAAGCCTGACATGACCCCCGCCGGCGACGACTACCAGTCGTAGGTTTCCTTCTCGATGATGGTGGCGACCCCCTGCCCCCCGCCCACGCAGGCGTTGGCGCAGCCGTAGCGGCCGCCTTTGAGACTCAGGATCCGCGCCAGGGTGCCGACCAGGCGGATGCCGGTGGCCCCCAGGGCATGCCCGATGGCCGTGCCACCGCCCATGACGTTCACCTTCTCCGGGTCGATGCCGAGTTCCTTGATGCAGTTGAGCGCGACGACGCAGAAGGCCTCGTTGATCTCCCAGAAGTCGATATCCGCGGCCTTGAGATCGGCCTTCTCCAGCGCCTTCCGGCTGGCCGGCACCGGGCCTGCGCCCATGATGGTGGGATCGACCCCGGCAAATCCGATCGAACGCAGGGTGGCAAGCGGCCGGATGCCCTTCTTCTTCGCCGCCTCCTTCGACATGAGGATCATGGCCGTGGCGCCGGCGTTCAAGGGGGAGGAGTTGCCGGGGGTGACCACCCCGTCCTTTTTGAAAGCGGGCTTCAGCGCACGCATGCTCTCGATCGTGGCGTCATCGCGCACGGCCTGATCGGTTGCGACCTTCAGCACAGAGCCGTCGGCCTGCTCGGCGTCGATGGGCAGGATCTCCCCGTCGAAAAAGCCCTCCTTGCGCGCCTTGACGGCAAGCGCATGGGAGCGCACCCCCCACTGGTCCATCTCCTCCCGGCTGAACTTGGTCTGGGCGACCAGCTTCTCGGCCGTAAGCCCCATGTTCATGGAGGTCATCATGTCCCAGTGGCTGAGGGCCGGATCGAGGAAGAGCCCCATGTGGGGGACGATCAGCCCCCGTTCGACCTGGGTCATGCCCATGGGCACGCGGGTCATGTGCTCCATGCCGCCGACGAGCACGGTGTCGGCGAAGTTCATGGCGATCTCCATGAAGCCGATCTGGACCCCGGCCATGGAGGAGCCGCACTGCTGGTCGACGAACTTGGCGGGAATGGTCTTGGGCAGGTTGGCCATGAAGATCGGGATCCGGCCCCCATAGCCCCACTGTTCGCCGACGGCCACCGCGCAGCCGACCAGAAAATCGTCGATCTCCTCGGCCTTTACCCCGGTGCGCCGGATCAGCTCCGGCAAGAGCTTCGCCAGCAGTTCGTCGGCCCTCATTTTGCAAAACCAGTCCCGGGCCGGCTCGGTGGGCCGGGAGCGCGACAACGCCGTTCTGAGGTAGCCTGCAATCACCACGTCTCTCATGGGAGCCTCCTGTCAGACGAAATAGTGTTTCGTGTTTGGTGTATGGTGTTTGGTGTTTGGCGCAACGCGCAACGGGGCATCAGCTCTTGTAGAAGCGGGCGCCGGTTTCGGCCATCCTGCGGATCAGGGCCGCGGGCGCGAAGTGCTCGCCGTAGTGGGTTTCCAGTTCGACCAGCTTACGGTGCACGTCGGCCAGGCCCCAGGCATCGGCATAGCGCAGGACCCCCCCGCGGTAGGGCGGAAAGCCCGTCCCGTAGATCATAGCGAGGTCCATGTCCTGGGGCCGGTCGCAGATCCCCTCCTCGATCATGAAGGCGGCCTCGTTGATGGCGGCGGCGAGCATGAGGTCGATGATCTCCTGATGCGATGCCTTCTTGGGCGCCACCTTCTTTTCCTGCAGGTAAGCCCGGACGACTTCGACCACCTTCGGGTTGGGGACGGGGGTGGGCCCGCCGTAGTCCATGTACCCGGCGCCGGTCTTGCGGCCGTAGCAGCCGGTGCGGTAGATCGCCTCGCTTGCGGCCGTAGCAGCCGGTGCGGTAGATCGCCTCGGTCAGCGGGTGGACCTTCCAGCGCGACCCCAGGCGCTTCTCGAAGGTCTTGTTCACGTGGTAGTTGATGTCGATCCCGGTCAGATCCGACAGGGCGGCCGGCCCCATCGGCATGCCGAAGTCCACCATGGCCGCCTCGATCGCGGCCCCGTCAACACCATCGGCCATCAGGTAGACCGAGCCGCTCATGAGGCCCAGGAGCTGGCGCGAGACGTAGAAGCCGGGCCCGTCGTTCACGACGATGGGGATCTTCTTGATCGTGCGCGCAAAAGCCACACTCGCGGCGAGGGTGGCGTCGGATGTCTTCTGCGCGCAGATGATCTCGAGCAGCTGCATGCGCTGGGCCGGGTTGAAGAAATGCAGGCCGATCATCCGCCCGGGGTCCTTCAGGACCGATGCCATCTCGGTGATGGGCAGGGCCGAGGTGTTGGTGGCGAAGATCGTCTCCGGCCGGCAGATGCCCTCGAGCTTTTTCCAGATCTCCTGCTTGACCTTCATGTCCTCGAGCACGGCCTCGATGACGAGATCGGCGTCGCGGCACGCCTCGAGGGCGGTGCTGGTCGCAAGCTGACCGGAGATCATGGCCTCGAGCGCCTCCGGCTTCATCTTGCGGTTCTTGATGTGGTAGTCGAAGGTGCCGCGGACAGCGGCCACCCCCTTCTGCACGGCGGCCTCGTTGATGTCCCAGAGCACGGCCTGGAAGCCACCGGTCAGGAGCAGGTGGACGATCCCCGAACCCATGACGCCGCCGCCCAGCATGGCCACCTTGGCGATCCGCGCCGGTTTGAGGCCCTCGATCCGCGGCAGCCGTCCGGCGGCGCGGGTGTTGAGGAAAATCCCGATCAGGTTTTTGGCCACGTCCGACACGAGGCAGTCGGCAAAAAGCCCGGCCTCGACCGCAAGATCGGCGTCGATGTCGTAGCCCAATCCCTTCTCCAGTGCCTCGATCGCCTTGAAGGGGGCGATGTATCCCTTGGCCTTTGAAGCGGTCATGAGCTTGGTGAAGTCGAGCAGAGCCTTTTTCTCGGCGGCGCTCGGCAGGCGGTCGTAGCGGTGGCGCGTGATGCGGTTGGAGCGGTTCAACTGCCCGGTCATGAACCGCCGCGCGGCCTTCACCGCCGTCTCGACAAGGTTCCCCGGCTCGGCGAGCTCGTCCACCAGGGTGCGCTCGTGCGCCTTTTCGGCCTTGACGGACTTCCCGGCGGTGATCATCTCGAGGGCGTTCGGCAGCCCGATCAGCCGCGGCAGCCGCTGGGTGCCGCCGGCCCCCGGGATGAGCCCGAGCTGGACCTCGGGCTGGCCGAGCTCAGCCCCCTTGACCGCCACCCGGTAGTGGCAAACCATAGCGAGCTCGAGCCCGCCCCCCAGGCAGGTGCCGTTGATCGCCGCGATCACCGGCTTGGGTCCGGTCTCGATCGCGTTCAGGAAACGGTTGTTCTCCGCAAGAAGGTTCAAAATCTCCTCCCGGGAGGTGAGGTCCTTGATCTGGGTGATGTCGGCGCCGGCGATGAAGGTCTTGCCCGTCCCGGTCAGGACCACCGCCTGAACGGCGCTCTCCTTGAACGCCTCTTCCAGGGCGGCGGCAATCTCACGCACGAAATCCCCCGAGAGCTGGTTGACCGGCGGGTTGTCCAAGACGAACACCGCGACCCCCTCCTTCAGTTCCACCTTGACTGTCCGGTAGTCTGTCTTCATCGGTCGGCACCCCCTTTTTTCGACGTGGGCGAATATCATTTAACGTGTAACACGTTACACGCATATCCTATTTACATTTATGATATATTTTGTCAACATTTTTTATTGACATTTTAACATGCCGTTAGTATTGCATTCAAAAACAGGGCCATGAGGCGGCGGGGCGGGGTTTTCCCGGCCGCCGGGGTCGCACATGAAAATCGCCGAGCTGGTCAAAAAAACCGGGGTGCCCAAGGAGACGATCCACTTCTACATCCGCGAGGGGCTGGTGCGCAAGCCCCGCAAATCGGGATCCAACACCGCCGAATACACCCCGGCCCACGTCGAGCGCATCCTGCTGGTCAAGGAGCTGCGGGACATCTTCTTTTTGCCCATTCCCGAGATCAAGAAGATCCTCAAGCAGTCCCGCAAGCAGTCGCCTTCGGACCAGGCGGCCTCCGATTTCCATAACAAGTACTTCCGGCCCCTGGACCGGCTGCTCTCCACCGAAATCGTCGGTGCCGACGCCTTCCGCAGCGCCACGGGGCTCGGCCGCAAGTGGCTGGCCGTCATGGAGGAGTGGGGAGTCATCACCCACAGCCTGCGCGCTGGGAAGCCGGTCTACTCCCGCGACGATCTCATCATCGGCCGCCTCATGGTGGACATGGACACCCTGGGCTTCGGGCCCAAGGACGGTTACGACCCCGAGGAGCTGAAGCGGATCGCCGACTTCATCCGCGATTTCGTGCGCAGCGCCCACCGCGAATACTTCCGCCGCAACCTCGAACGGCTCTCCTCGGCCGAACTGGACGACAAAGGCAGCCGCTTTGCCGAGATCATGAGTTTGTTTTTAAACTGGTGCGCGAGGAATACCGGCACCTGCGGGAAGCGCTCGTGCAGCGGTGAAGGGGGGTTAAAAGACGAAGTCGAAGTCGGAGTGCCGAGTCGGAGTAAAGCAAAAAAGTAACGAGTAACGAGTAACGCGTGAAGAAAAATGCCGATAATGCGCTAAAATGCCTATAATGCCTATAATGGAAAAAAACAGCGAAGCGGAAACCACCAAACACCAAACACGAAACACTGAACACCAACAACCAAACACCAACAACCAACCACGAAACACCAACCACTGGGTCCCATCAAGGTGTTGAATGCAAGCGGACAACACCGTCACGCCGTTGAAGGAATTCTTGACCAAACAGGCCGAAGGGCGGATACCCTTCTGGGTGACCCTGGG
>JALOOS010000322.1 GCA_025454275.1 Desulfobacterales bacterium
GTCGGCCAGGGTGGCGCCCATCACCGCCAGGTCCTTGACCGTCACGTTCAGGGAGCACTGCTTGGTATAAACGTCGGTGGACTCCAGCGCATCGAAATACAGCCGGCCGTATCCTTCCAGCAGCTTGGCGATGCCGCGGTTGCGCTGGTTCGTGGCCGCCTCCGATTCGTACACTTCCCTGTCGATCGAAAGCCTGCGGCCGGCGAAACGGGACAACCCCTCCTGGATGAACCGCCATTTGGCCTCGGCCGTCTCCCCCGGCACGAGGCTGGTGGTGGCGATCGCCCCGGCGTTCACCATCGGGTTCATCGTGCGGTCCGCGTTCAACTCGACGGCCATCACCGAGTTGAAGGGCAGCCCGGTGCTGTTCACGCCGATCTTGCGGCGCGCCTCCTCGCAGCCCACCGCCTGGGATACGAGCGCGAACACAAAGGGCTTCGACACGCTCTGGATCGAAAATTCGTGCCCCGTGTCCCCCACGGCGAAGACACGGCCGCCGATGCCGACCACGCACACTCCAAAAAGTTCCCGGGGCGTGCGGGCCAAGGCGGGTATATAGTCCGCAACCGTGCCTTCATCCAGTGATTGGTAGCGCTGGTGGGCCTCTTCGATCAGGGCCGCCACTTCCTGTTCCGGCGGCAGACGGCCGGTGGAAATGGCCGACTGGGCAGCGGCCTCGTCTACATCGATTTCGGTGAACATGCCAGGCTCCTTTCGTGGAACCGTTTCGAAAGAAGGTGGTTCTGTTGGAACTTGGTGGATGCGGCAGCGAACTCGCAAAATAGTGCCCATACTTAATTACGGCTTATTAGGCTGTCAAGCGTTGCTATTTCTATTCATCATCGATAGTTAAACCTTTCAAAATTGCTCTTGCGCCAGCAATTGCTTCCTGGTATGCGTTCTGCTTCTGACGGACAATCATTACTTTGCCCTGGCTTCCCGGCTGGCTTGAAAACCGAAAAAATGTGCTGTAGGTTTGAGGCGCTGTACCAGTTTCCGAACCAAGACCAGGCTTTCACCCCTCTCTCCGGCTCGACGCATGTCGGGAGCGAGGCCGCCTTCGACAAAAAGCCCCTATAAGCGGTCGTCTCCAAGGCGCTGAAACCGAAGGGGCTCAGAATAGTCGAAACCGGCCGGGACCCCGTGCCCCGGCACTCCTGAAAGGCAGCTCATGCACACGACCAGATACCCCGGCTTAGGGAATCTCCGTCACCTCATCCGGCTCGCTGTCGGCATTTTTCTTACTCTGACTTCCGCCTGCGGCCGGCAGGAGGGCCCGGCCCCGCCGCCGCCCGCTCCCCCGGCGGTGGTGGTGTCTCCCGTGCCGGCGGCGACCATTCCGCTCTACCGGGAATACGTCGCCCGGACCGAGGCGCGCGAAACCGTGGAGATCCGCTCCCGCGTGGACGGGTACCTGGAGAAGGTGCTCTTCACCGAGGGCAGCCGGGTCAAGTCCGGGCAGCTTCTCTTCGTGATCGACCAGCGGCCCTTCAAGGCGGCGCTGCAGGAGGCGCGCGGCAGCCTCGCCCAGGCCCAGGCCTCGCTCAGCAAGGCCAAGCGGGACGTGGCCCGCCTGCAGCCGCTCGTAGCCGAAGCGGCCGCCCCGCAGGTGGACCTGGACAACGCGGAATCGGCGGTCGAATTCAGCCGGGCCTCGATCGAAAAGGGCAAAGCGGCCGTCGCCATGGCCGAATTGAATCTGAAGTTCAGTGAAATCTACGCCCCCATCGGCGGGATCATCGGCAAGCAGGATGTGACCGCGGGCAACCTCGTCTCCCGGGACCGCACCCTCCTCACCGCGATCTCCGCCTGGGACCCCATGCGGGCGGTCTTCAGCATCAGCGAGACGGACTACCTGCACCTGGGCCAGCAGGCCCGCGACGACAACCCGTTCGTCCCCCGGAAAGACGCGGCGCCCTTCGAATTGATCATGGCCGACGGCGCCGTCTACCCGCATCGCGGGAGCCTGAGCTTCCTGGAGCGGGCCCTGGACCTCACGACCGGCACGCTGAACGTCTACGTCAGCTTCCCCAACCCCGACCGGCTGCTTCGGCCCGGGCTCTTCGGCCGGATTAGGGTGGTGGTCGCGGCGAAACCCGACACCCTGCTGGTGCCCCAGAGATCGGTGCAGGTCACCCAAGGAGTAAGCAGCGTCCTCGTCGTGGGCGAGGACGACAGCGTGGCGCAGCGCGTCGTCACCCTGGGGGAGCGGTTCCGAGATTTCTTCATCGTCACGGAAGGGCTTAAGCCCGGCGAGCGGGTGGTGGTCGAGGGCGTGCAGAAAGCGATCCCGGGCCGGAAGGTCAGGCCCACCGAGCAGCCCGTCAACCTCGAAACCCTCGGGGGCTGACGGCCATGGTCAAATACTTCATCCACCGCCCCGTCTTCGCCATCGTCATCGGCCTGATCATCCTGATCGCCGGGGGGCTCGCCATCCTCGCTCTCCCCACCTCCCAGTACCCGCCCATCAGCCCGCCCACGGTCACCGTGGAGACCTTCTTCGTGGGGGCGAGCGCCCGGGCGGTCGAGCAGAACGTGGCCATCCCGATCGAGCAGGAGGTGAACGGGGCGGAGAACATGCTCTACATGTCCTCCAGCAGCACCAGCGACGGCCGCTACCG
>JALOOS010000063.1 GCA_025454275.1 Desulfobacterales bacterium
GGAGCGGCTCTTCACCGATCCGCTGCGCACCCTGGCCTACGGCACGGATGCGAGCTTCTACCGCCTGGTGCCGCAGGTCGTGGTCTGGGCCGACAGCGAGGCCGAAGTGGCCCTCGTCCTTGATGCGGCCGACCGGCAGGGGCTGCCGGTGACCTTCCGGGCCGCCGGGACGAGCCTCTCCGGCCAGGCGATCTCCGACGCGGTGCTGCTCGTGGCCGGCGGGCGGTGGAACCGCTGGGAGATCCTGGACAACGGGGAGCGGATCCGCCTCCAGCCCGGGGTCGTCGGCGGCCATGCCAACCGCTACCTCGCCCCCTACGGCCGCAAGATCGGACCGGACCCCGCCTCCATCAACGCCGCCATGATCGGCGGGATCGCCGCGAACAACGCGAGCGGGATGTGCTGCGGGACCGCCCAGAACAGCTACCGCACGGTGGCCGGGATGCGCCTCGTCCTGCAGGACGGCTCCCGCCTCGACACGGCCGACCCGGAAAGCCGCGCCGCCTTCCGCCGCCGCCGCCCCGAGCTGCTCGAGGCCCTCGAGACGCTCGGCCGGGAGGTCCGCAGCCGGACGGCGCTCGCCGAGCGCATCCGCCGCAAGTACACGATCAAAAACACCACCGGCTACAGCCTCAACGCGCTGGTCGACTTCGAGGACCCCTTCGACATCCTGCTCCACCTGATGATCGGCTCGGAGGGGACCCTCGGCTTCATCTCCGAGATCACCTACCACACCGTCGTCGAGCACCCCTGCAAGGCGAGCAGCCTGATGATCTTCCCGCGGATCGAGAATGCGGCCGAGGCCGCGGCCCTCCTCAAGGAGCAGCCGGTGGCGGCGGTCGAGCTCATGGACCGCGCCTCCCTGCGCTCGGTGGAAAACAAGGCCGGCCTGCCGCTCTGGCTCAAAACCCTCCCCGCCCCGGCCGCCGCCCTGCTGGTCGAGACCCGGGCCTTTACGGTCGAGGCGCTCCGCGGCCAGGTCGCGGCGGTGGCGGCCGCGCTGCAGGGGATCCCGCTCGAGCGGCCGATCGCCTTCACCGACGTCGCGGCCGAAACCACCGCCCTGTGGAACATCCGCAAGGGGCTCTTCCCGGCCGTGGGTGCGGTGCGCGACACCGGGACCACGGTGATCATCGAAGACGTGGCCTTTCCCATCGGACGGCTGGCCCGGGCCACCCTGGAGCTCCAGGGGCTGCTCCGGCGCTACCGCTACGAGGAGGCGATCATCTTCGGCCATGCGCTCGAGGGGAACCTGCATTTCGTCTTCACCCAGGATTTCGGGCGTGCGGCGGAGGTGGAGCGCTACCGGCGGTTCATGGACGAGATCTGCCGCATGGTGGTGGAGACCTATGACGGCTCGCTCAAGGCCGAGCACGGCACCGGCCGCAACATGGCGCCCTTCGTCGCCCTCGAGTGGGGGCAGGAGGGCCTCGAGCTCATGCGGCGGATCAAGGCGATCTTCGACCCCAAGCAGCTCCTCAACCCGGGGGTGATCCTCAACCCGAGCCCCACAGCCCATCTCGAGCACCTCAAACCCCTGCCGGCCGCCGACCCGATCGTGGACAAGTGCATCGAGTGCGGCTTCTGCGAGGTCAACTGCCCCTCCAAGGAGCTGACCCTGACCCCCCGGCAGCGGATCGTGGTGCAGCGCGAGATCGCGCGGCTCAAGGCCGTCTGCGACAACCCGGCGAGGCTCGCCGAGCTCGAAGCCGCATACAGTTACCAGGGCGAACAGACCTGCGCCGCGGACGGCCTCTGCGCCGCGGCCTGCCCGGTGGAGATCAACACCGGCGAGCACACCAAGAAGCTGCGCGGCCGGACGGCAAGCCGGATGGCGCACCGGGCGGCCGGCCTGGCCGCAGCCCATTTCGCCCGGACGGCCGCCCTCGCGCGCCTGGGCCTGAAACTCGCCGATCGCGCCCACGGGCTGATCGGCACCCCGGCCATGGAGGCCGTGGCCGGCCGGGCGCGCCGGCTGAGCGGCGGTCGGCTGCCCCAGTGGACGCGCTGGATGCCCCGTGGGATCGATCCGCCCCGGCCCCGGCCTTCCGGAGCGTCCAAGACGCTTGCCGCCGTCTATTTTCCGAGCTGCATCAGCCGCACCATGGGGCCGGCCCGCGAGGACCCCGACCGCGACCCCCTGCACCGGGTCGCCGTGCGGCTTCTGGAAAAGGCCGGATACGGGACGATCTTCCCGGCGCGGATGGAATCGCTCTGCTGCGGGACCCCCTTCGAGAGCAAGGGGTTCACGGCCGCGGCCGATGCCAAGGCGCAGGAGCTCGAGGCGGCCCTGCTCGAGGCCTCGGACGGCGGCCGCCTGCCCATCCTCGTCGACACCAGCCCCTGTCTCTACCGCATGCGGCAGGTGATGGACCAACGGCTGACCCTGCTCGACCCGGTCGACTTCACGCTGACCCATCTCCTGCCGCGGCTTGCGATCGCCCCGGTCCCGGAGACCATCGCCTACCACCACACCTGCAGCAGCACCAAGCTGGGGATCGAGGCCAGGGCGCTCTCCCTGGCGCAGCGCCTGGCTGCGCAGGTGGTGGTGCCGGACCTCGTTGGCTGCTGCGGCTTCGCGGGCGACCGCGGCTTCAACCACCCCGAGCTCAACGCGGCGGCCCTGAAGCACCTGCGGCGCGGGGTGGCCGGCGCCTGCACGGCCGGCTACTCGACCAGCCGCACCTGCGAAATCGGCCTTTCGGCCCACAGCGGGATCCACTACAAATCGATCCTCTACCTGGTCGACCGCTGCACCCGGCCCAAGCCGGAGTGAACCTTTGCGCGCCTAAACCGCTTGACAGGAAATGCCCCGCCCTGCTATGCATAACCTCTTTTAGTACTTGGAAAAAAATGGAGTTTTGCGATGGCGTCCTTCCGCTTTCAGGAGATGTTTCCCCTGGCCGATGACCCCACCTCCTACCGCCGGGTCGGCCGGGAGCATGTCGGCACCGCACGGCTCGGCCAGGCCGAGATCCTCACCGTGGCCCCGGAGGCCCTGACCCTCCTCTCCGAGCAGGCCTTCACCGACGTGTCCCATCTCTTGCGCACCGCGCATCTCGCGCGGCTGACAGAGGTGTTCCGCGACCCGGAGAGCTCGGCCAACGACCGCACCGTGGCGCTGGAGCTGATCAAAAACGCGGTCATCTCCGCCGAGCGGGTTTTCCCGATGTGCCAGGACACCGGCACGGCCATCGTGATCGGCAAAAAAGGCCAGCGGGTCTTCAGCGGCGACGGTGATGAGGAGGCGCTCGCCCGGGGGGTGTTCAACGCCTACACCCGCGGCAACCTGCGCTACTCGCAGAACCTGCCCCTCTCCATGTACGCAGAGCAGAACTCCGGCTGCAACCTCCCGGCCCAGATCGAGATTTATGCCGTCGGCGGCGACGCTTACCGGTTTCTCTTCATCGCCAAGGGGGGCGGATCGGCCAACAAGACCTTCCTCTTCCAGGAGACCAAGGCCCTTCTCAATCCGCAGAGCCTGCGCGATTTCATGCAGAGCAAGATGAAGACCCTCGGCACCGCGGCCTGCCCGCCCTACCACCTGGCCTTCGTCATCGGCGGGACCTCGGCCGAGCTGACGCTGAAGACCGTCAAGCTCGCCACCGCCGGCTACCTCGACGGGCTGCCCACGAGCGGCGGGCCGGGGGGCCACGCCTTCCGCGACCTCGAACTGGAGGCCGAGGCGCTCCGGATCTCGCGCGAGATCGGCCTCGGGGCCCAGTTCGGCGGCAAGTGGTTCTGCCTGGACACCCGGGTCATCCGGCTCCCGCGCCACGGGGCCTCCTGCCCGATCGGGTTGGGAGTGAGCTGCAGCGCCGACCGCAACATCAAAGCCAAGATCACCCGCGATGGGGTTTTCCTCGAGCAGCTGGAGACCGACCCGGCCCGCTTTCTGCCCGAAGTGCGCATCGAGGGGGCGGCCGCCGTCCCGGTGGACTTGAACCGGCCCATGTCCGAGATCCGCGCCCAGCTGAGCCGCTACCCGATCGCCACCCCGCTGCTCCTGACCGGGGAGATCATCGTGGCCCGGGATATCGCCCACGCCCGGCTCAAGGAGCGCCTCGACCGCGGGGAGGGGCTTCCGGACTACTTCAAGAACCACATCGTCTACTACGCGGGACCGGCCAAGACCCCCGCCGGTCATGCCGCGGGCGCCTTCGGCCCCACCACGGCCGGCCGGATGGATGCCTACGTGCCTCTCTTCCAGGCCCAGGGGGCCTCGCTCGTGATGCTCGCCAAGGGCAACCGCACCCGGGTCGTGACCGACGCCTGCCGGCAGTACGGCGGCTTTTACTTAGGCTCGATCGGCGGGGTGGCCGCGCGCTTCGGCCGGGACTGCATCACCGCCATGGAGCTGGTCGAATTCCCGGAGCTGGGGATGGAGGCGGTCTACCGCATCCGCGTCCGCGATTTTCCGGCCTTCATCATCGTCGACGACAAGGGCAACGATTTTTTTGAAACCATTTTGAAATAGGGGTCGAGGGTTCGAGTGAAAAACCGAGGCCGATAGAGCCAATTACGACGCCGACGCTTTTTCCGGATACTGGCGATCGGGGCCGGACAAACTACGACATTCAAGGGAGAACAGTATGGCCGAGCAGAAGATGAAAACCATGGATGGCAACACCGCCGCCGCCCACGTGGCCTATGCCATGAGCGACGTGGCGACGATCTACCCGATCACCCCCTCCTCCCCCATCGCCGAGCTGGCGGATGAGATGGCCGCCGCCGGACGCAGGAACGTCTTCGGGATGACCATGACGGTGCGCCAGCTCCAGTCCGAGGCCGGGGCCGCGGGCGCGATGCACGGAGCGCTCGCCGCCGGTGCCCTGACCAGCACCTTCACGGCCTCCCAGGGGCTGCTGCTCATGGTGCCCAACATGTACAAGATCTCCGGCGAGCTCCTGCCCGGGGTCTTTCACGTGACGGCCCGGGCGGTCGCGGCCCATGCCCTCTCCATCTTCGGCGACCACCAGGACGTCATGGCGGTGCGGCAGACCGGCAGCTGCATGATCGCCTCCTCCTCGGTCCAGGAGGTGATGGACCTCGGCCTCGTGGCCCACCTTGCCGCCATCGAGGCGAGCCTGCCCTTCGTCCACTTCTTCGACGGCTTCCGCACCTCGCACGAGATCCAGAAGATCGCCGTGATCGACACCGAGGCGATGGCCGGCCTCGTCGACCACGCAGCCGTCGCCAGGTTCCGGGCCCGCGGGGCGAATCCCGAGCGGCCGGAGCTGAGGGGGACCGCCCAGAACCCGGACATCTACTTCCAGGGGCGCGAGGCTGCCAACCCTTATTACCTGAAGGCCGCGGGCATCGTCGCCGCGGCGATGAAGCGGGTCGGCGCCCTGACCGGCCGGCACTACCGCCTCTTCGACTACGTCGGCGACCCGCAGGCCGCGCACGTCATCATCGCCATGGGCTCCGCCTGCGAGACCATCGAGGAGGCGGTGGGCTACCTCAACGCCAAGGGGGAGAAGACCGGGCTCGTGAAGGTGAGACTCTACCGCCCCTTCTCGGCCGCGGACCTCCTGGCCGCGATCCCGGCCTCGGCCACGATCGTCACCGTGCTCGACCGCACCAAGGAGCCGGGCGCTCTCGGCGACCCGCTCTACATGGACGTCTGCACCGCCTGCATGGAGCAGGGCCGGGCGCTCAAGCTCCTCGCCGGCCGCTACGGCCTGGGCTCCAAGGAGTTCAACCCGGCCATGGTCAAGGCCGTCTTCGACAACATGAAGGCCGCCGCGCCGAGGAACCACTTCACGGTCGGAATCATCGACGACGTCACCCACACCTCGTTGGAGGTGGGCCCCAGCCTCGACGTCTCCCCCGCCGGCACGGTGCAGTGCAAGTTCTGGGGGCTGGGGGCCGACGGGACCGTGGGCGCCAACAAGAGCGCCATCAAGATCATCGGCGACAACACCCCCATGTACGCCCAGGCCTATTTCGCCTACGACTCCAAGAAGTCCGGCGGCATCACCATCTCCCACCTGCGCTTCGGCAAGAAGCCGATCCAGTCCACCTACCTGATCGACACGGCGGACTACATCGCCTGCCATAAGGACAGCTACGTGGAGCTCTACGACATCCTGGAGGGGGTCAAGGCGGGCGGCACCTTCGTCCTGAACTCCCCTTGGACCCTCGCCGAGATGGAGGAGAAGCTGCCCGCCGCCATGCGCCGGACCATCGCACAGAAGAAGATCCGCTTCTACAACATCGACGCGGTCAAGATCGCCCAGGAGGTGGGGCTCGGCGGCCGGATCAACATGATCATGCAGACCGCCTTCTTCAAGCTCGCGAACGTGCTGCCCGTCGAGGAGGCCATCGGCCACCTGAAAAAGGAGATCCAGAAGCTCTTCGGCAAGAAAAGCGAAAAGCTGGTCGCCATGAACAACGCCGCCGTGGATGCCACCGTGGCCAACCTTGTTGAGATCAAATACCCGGCTGCCTGGGCCCAGGCGGGCGAGGGGGCCGCCTCGGGCCGGAGCGAACCGGAATGGGTGCGCGAGGTCATGCGGCCGATCCTGGCCCAGCAAGGGGACAAGCTGCCGGTCAGCAAGTTCACCCCGGACGGGATCTTTCCGGTCGCCACCACCCGGTTCGAAAAACGCGGGGTCGCGATCAACGTGCCCGAGTGGATCATGGAGAACTGCATCCAGTGCAACCAGTGCGCCATGGTCTGCCCGCATGCAAGCATCCGGCCCTTCCTGGTGACCGCGGAAGAGCTGCAGAAGGCCCCGGCGGGTTTCGAGGCCAAGAAGGCCGTCGGCAAGGAGCTCAAGGAGTACTCCTTCCGGATCCAGGTGGACACCCTCGACTGCATGGGCTGCGGCAACTGCGCCGACATCTGCCCGGCCAAAAAGAAGGCGCTCGTGATGAAGCCGCTCGAGACCCAGACCGCGGCCCAGGTGCCGCTCTGGGACTATGCCGTGACGCTCCCGGTGCGCGACAGCCTGGTCGGCCGCTTCACGGTCAAGGGCAGCCAGTTCTGCCAGCCCCTGCTCGAGTTCTCCGGGGCCTGCGCCGGCTGCGGCGAGACCCCTTACGCCAAACTCGTCACCCAGCTCTACGGGGACCGGATGATCATCGGCAACGCCACCGGCTGCAGCTCCATCTGGGGCGGATCGGCCCCCGCGGTGCCCTACTGCACCAACAAGGACGGCCACGGCC
Source organism: Desulfobacterales bacterium (assembly GCA_025454275.1). Taxonomy (GTDB): domain Bacteria; phylum Desulfobacterota; class Desulfobacteria; order Desulfobacterales; family SpSt-501; genus SpSt-501. The sequence continues at coordinate 7,174 of JALOOS010000063.1, forward strand.
CCACCTGGGGCAACTCGCTCTTCGAGGATTCGGCCGAATTCACCTACGGGATGTACCTCGGCATCTTCCAGCAGCGCCGCCAGTTGGCGGATCTCGCCCGCAAAGCGATCGCCGGGGATGCGCCGGCCGAGGTCAAGAGCGCCCTCCAGGGCTGGCTCGAGCACCTGCAGGACCCCGAGGGGTCGCGCCGCTTCGGCGACCAGCTGAAGGCCCTTTTGCCCAAGCACACCGACAACCCGCTCCTCGCCGAGATCCTGCGCATGGCGAACCTCTTCACCAAGAAGTCCTTCTGGGTCTTCCTGGGCGACGGGGCCGCCTACGACATCGGCTTCGGCGGGCTCGACCACGTCCTGGCCTGCAACGAGGACGTCAACGTGATGGTCTTCGACACCGAGGTCTACAGCAACACCGGCGGGCAGTCCTCCAAGGCCACCCCGACCGGGTCGGTCGCGAAGTTCGCGGCCTCGGGCAAGAAGACCCCCAAGAAGGACATGGGGCTCATGATGATCTCCTACGGCTACATCTACGTCGCCAGTGTCGCCATGGGCGCCAACAAGAACCAGCTGATGAAGGCCCTGGCCGAGGCCGAGGCCTACAACGGGCCCTCGCTCATCATCGCCTACTCGCCCTGCATCAACCAGGGGATCCTGGCCGGCATGGGCAAGACCCAGGCCGAGGAGGACCTCGCCGTCAAGTCCGGCTACTGGCCGCTTTACCGCTACAACCCGGCGCTCAAGGCCGAGGGCAAGAACCCCTTCAGCCTGGATTGCAAGAAGCCGGACGGCTCGATCCGCGACTTTCTCGCCGGCGAGATCCGCTACGCCTCGCTCAAGAAGACCTTCCCGGAGGAGGCGGCCCGCCT
>JALOOS010000064.1 GCA_025454275.1 Desulfobacterales bacterium
GCGGGACGCCGCAGGCCTCTTTTTTTTACTTCATGAAGAGCTTGGCAATGGCGGTCGCCTGGGGGTGGGCGAAGATCAGGATCAGGGAGACGACCAGGGCGTAAATACAAAGGGATTCGATCAGGGCCAGACCGATCAGCATGGTCACGGTGACCTTACCGGAGGATTCCGGGTTGCGGGCGATGCCCTCGACGGCCGACTTCAGGCCGATGCCCTGGGCAATGCCGCACCCGAAGGCGGCGATCGCGATGCCGAAACCGGCGGCGGTCACACAGGCGATGAAGAACTCCAATGCTTTGGCTTCCATACTCTTGTCTACCTCCTTTTAGAGTGAGTGATGATATGGGGCTTCTTCCAAGCTCCCTTTAACGTCCCGAGATCGGTCGGCCTGCGGCCATTCCGTGAATCAGTGGGCATGCTCCATGGCGCCGCTGAAATACATGATCGACAGCAGGAAGAACACGAAGGCCTGCACGAACGACACGAAAATGCCCATGGCCATGATGGGCAGCGGCGCGAAGAAGGCGCCGGCCAGCATGAAGAGGATCATGAGGACCAGTTCATGGCCCATCATGTTTCCGAAAAGACGGAAGGAGAGCGACATGATCCGCGCCAGGTGGCCGATCACTTCGATCGGGAAGATAATGGGGATCATCCACCAGATCGGACCCAGGAAATGCTTGATATACTTCGCCCCGTGATACATGACCCCGATGATGTGGGTAAAGACCACGGTCACCAGAGCACAGGAGAGGGTGGTGTTGATGCTGGCGGTCGGCGGGAAGAACCCGGGGATCAAGCCGATGAGGTTGCAGGTGACGATGTAGAGAAAAAGAGTGGCGATGAGCGGGAAGAAGCGGCGCCCCTCCTCGCCCGACACCCCCACCATGAACTCCTCCATCCCGGAAATGACCATCTCGAAAAAATTCTGGGCCTTGCCCGGAACGAGGGAGATGCGGCGGGTGCAGAAATAGGCCAGGACGATCAAAAATACGAGCACGAGCCAGGAGTAGACCACATGGGGATACAGGCTGGCAAAATGCCCCAGTCCGAACAACCCGAAGAGTTTAGGCAGAAACAGAAAGGGGTGATCCATCCTTAACCTGCCTCCTTGAAGATGAGTTTTTTTAACTCACGAACAGTCGCCAGCATGATGCTCACTACCACAACCGAAAGCCCGATGACAAGCCCTATGGGGTCGACCAGCCGTCCGGCGATCAGGAGGAAGATCACGAACCCGCTCAGGGCAAAACGCACATAGTACTTGGCCAGGACCACATGGTGCGAGGCCAGGTGCGGCGGGGTCAGCGCCCCCCGCAGGGTCCGCGCCAGGAGGTGGAAATTGACCGTTACGATCAAGCCGCCGCTGAAGACCCCCAGCGCGAACTGCCGGGAGGCGAAGCCGGCGCTCACGGCCACTGCCGCGGCAAATATCACCCAGTTCGCCCGGGTGACGAATGTCAGTATGCGCCGCTCGATCTGCACGGTCCGGCCGCCGACCTTTCCGCCCCGCTCCTCTCAAAGCTCGCGGCTTTTGCGGATGGCGAGCCCGATGTTGCGGAAGGCGGCCCCGATCCCGAGCGCCAGGCCCACGAGGGTCGCCCAGGGCGAGGTGTCGAACCGCCGATCCAGGTAGACCCCGATGCCCAACCCGATGAAAATCGACAGCGCCACGCTGAAACCCAGGCTGCTGTAAAAAGCCAGCTCCCGCCACGGCCGCCTGTCAGGCTTCTTCATGAGAGATAGGTGCTCCACGCCGCTGGGGAGGCGCTCACCGGGACGCCTGCACCTAACACGGTCCCATACCAAAGTCAACGCCAAAATGATGGTTGCGTCAGAAGGCCGAATTTCTTCCACCCAAGGCGGGATTGCGCTTCATCCAACGGTCACCGCAGTCCTGCAGTGGCTTTATACGCCTTGGTTCGAACCATCCAAGTCTCCCGGCTTCCTAGCCTCCTAGCCTCCCAGCTTCCCAGCCGCCTATCCTCCAGCCATCATTCGAGGTCGATCTCCTCGGCGTCGAAGACCGGGCCGTCGACGCAGGCGTGGAGGAAGCGGGAGGGGTCCCGCCGGCCCTCCACGGCGCAACCCAGGCAGGCGCCCATGCCGCAGGCCATCATGGCTTCGATGGAGAGCTGGCAGGCGATCCGCTGCGCCCGGACGATCCCGAGTACGCAGGCCAGCATGGCCCTGGGGCCGCAGGCAAGGACGAGATCCGGCCGTTCGCGTGCGAGGGCCGCTGCGAAGGGGTCCGTCACCCGGCACTGATCGCCGCAGCTGCCGTCGTCGGTGGTCAGGTGCACGGGGATGCCCAGGCGCTCGAAATCCGCCGTGCAGAGGAGATCCTCCCTCCCCCGGCCGCCCAGGAAGAGCTCGATCGCAGCCGGGGCGGAGGGGCGGCCCTGCAGCCATTCCGCCAGGAAGACGAAAGGGGCGACCCCGAATCCGCCGGCGACGCAGAAAAGCCGCTTCACCCCGGACGGCACCTGGAATCCCCGCCCCAACGGTCCGAGCAGGCTCAGGGGCTCGCCGGGTGCGACGCGGGAGAGCCTGCGGGTCGCATGGCCCACCACTTTATAAAGCACCTCGATTCCCGGCCCCGCGCTCCCGCCGGCAACCAGGCGGTGGATCGAGAAAGGGCGGCGCAGGAGCGGATCGATCGCCTCCGGAAACCCCAGCATCACAAACTGCCCCGGCCGGGCGCGGGCAAAGCCTTCACCGCAGGCAAGGGCCGCGCGCCCGTAGCCGGGTGCGATCACCTCGTTGCGGATCACGGTGGCAAGTGTCTGGATCATGAGTGGTTAGTTGTTGGTTGTTGGTGTTTGGTGTTTGGTGTTTGGTGTTTGGTAGAGGCGAAAAGGATTCGATACCGATTCCGATGCCGACCCCGATGAATCATGATTTTACAATCTTTTCCCGTGCGCCCTGAGCCGTGCACCGTGCGCCGTTCTTCCACCCAACTTTAGGCACTTGAAACTTTAGCTCACTTTAGGCACTCTTTTCTTTACCCCCCGGACCCTGAATCTTTTCCTCGTTACTCGTTACTCGTTACTATTTTTTCATCCCCCTCGGACCCTTGAACCCTTGCATCTTTACTCTTGAACCCTATCCTCTCTCCCCCCTCAAGGCGATGGCGGCGGGGAAACGGCCGGTGGTCTTCTCCCCGCGGTAGGAGAAGAAGCGCTCGGTGTTGCAGCGGGTGCATATCCCGCTCGTCTCGATGCGATCGGCCGCGAGGCCGGCCCCGATCAGCTGGTCGCGCGTGATCGCCCAGAAATCGAAGTGGTTCGAGCCGCGCCGATAGCTCCAGAGCGCCGGTGGGATCTCGCGGCGGAAGTTCACGAATTCGGCGCAGCAGGGCCCCAGCGACGGTCCGATCCCGGCCAGGAGGTCGCGGGGGTCGGATCCGAAACGCTCCGCCATGACCCGGACCGTTCGTACCGCCACCCCGGCGAGGCTGCCCCGCCAGCCGCAGTGGGTGTTGGCCACGACCCGCCGCCTGGGGTCGTAGAAGAGGATCGGCTGGCAGTCGGCGACCTGGACCACGAGGGCCTTCCGGGCCAGCGCGCTCACCAGCGCATCCCCCACCTGCGGCCCGGCAGCGGCGGAGCCCTCTTCGATCACGATCACGCCGTCGCCGTGGACCTGGTGCGCGAAGACGAGCTCGGACCCGTGAAGGCGCAGCTGCACGTGCTCACGATTGCGCCGGACATCGGCCGGATCGTCCCCCACCGCCAGGCTCACGTTCAGGCGATGAAAGGGAGCGCGGCTGAAGCCTTCCGTGCGCGCAAAGACCGCGTGGTCGAGCTCAGAATGGTCCGCCAGGTGCTCGAACTGGTAGCAGGCGCCGCCGTTGTCGTTGCGCAGAATCATCTCGGAACCCAGGCTCCTTCAACACGTGCATGGGGATCGGTCGTCACCTGCCTTGAACCTCCCAGCATCCTAGCCTCCCAGCTTGAGCATCCATCGTCACGGCACTCGCGCCAGGGTCAGCACATCGACCGCCGCCGCCCCGCTCGCCTTGAGGGCCCGGGCGCACTCCTCGACCGTGGCGCCGGTCGTGAGCACATCGTCCACCACGAGCAGACGCCGGCCCTCCACCCGCTCGGGCGAGCGCACGGCAAAGGCGCCCGCGATGTTGGCGCATCGCCCCTTGCGGTCCAGCCCGGCCTGGGAGGCGGTCGCCCGCATCCGGACCAGGACCCCGCCGTCCACCGGCGGCAGGGGCGGTCCATCGCCCTGCCGCCATCCTCGGGCCAGGAGGAGGGCCTGGTTGAACCCCCGCTCCCGCAGCCGGCTCCGGTGGAGCGGCACCGGCAGGACCAGGTCCACCGGCCGCCCCTGCCAGAACCGGAGGAAAGCGGTTTGCATCAGCCGGCCCAGCGGCCGGAAGAGCTGGGTTTTGCCGCGATACTTGAAGCAGTGCACCACCTCGCGCAGCGACCCGTGATAGGCGAAGGCGGCGCGGGCCATGTCGAAGGCCGGCGGCCGTTCGCGGCAGCGGCCGCAGAGGGTGTCGCCCGCAAGGCCGCCGGCCGCCCTCCGGCCGCAGCACCCGCAGACCGGAGGCTCCAGCGGAATGAGCGCCTCAAGGCAGCCGGTACAGAAATGGGCCCGGAGGAGCGCCACCGCCTGTCCCCACTGCCCGGAACCGGGGTCGGACGCAGGGCCTGGGTTCAGAAAAGCGCGGCAGACAAGGCAGCGCGGAGGAAAAAGCGCCCGGCGGCAGGCCTCCAGCAGGGCCCGCCCCCACCCGGCCCGACGATCCTCTTCTGCCGCGGCCTCACCCACCGGCTTCCCCCGGCGGCCGGCCGCGCGCACGGCGCTGGCGGACGATCTCGAAGAGCACGACGGCGGCGGCCACCGAGGCATTGAGCGAATCGAGCGGACCGGCCTGGGGGATCGCCACCAGCCGATCGCAGCTTCGGCGCACGAGCGGCCTCAGCCCCCGCTCCTCGCCGCCCACCACCAGTACGAGGGGCATCGCGCCGTCCAGCGCGTAGAGGGTGTCGCGCGCACCGGGATCCAGGCCGACCACCCAGAGGCCGCGCTCCTTGAGAAGGTCGAGACTGCGGGCGAGGTTGGTCACCTGGATGAACCGGGTGTGCTCGAGGGCCCCCGCGGAAATCCGCGAGACCGCCGGAGTCGGCGGCGCCGAGCGGTCCCGGGGGGCCAGCACGGCCTGGACGCCGGCGCACAATGCCGTCCTCAAAATGGCACCCAGGTTGTGCGGGTCCTGGATGCAGTCGAGCGCCAGGATAAAATCCGGGGCGGCCCCGTCCCGAGGATCCGGCAGCGCGGAGAACTCCTCGGCTTCGAAGGCGCTCACCCGGGCCGCCACCCCCTGGTGCGATTCGACCCCTGCGAGGGCGGTGAGCTCACCGGCCGGCAGGACCCTGACCGGGACCCTGCGGGAGGCAGCCGCCTGCCGCAGGGCCTGCGTGCGCGGGGTCTCTTTGCCCGGCGCAAGCCCGATCTCGAAGATCCGCCGCCGGCCGGCCCTGAGCGCCTCGCCCACCGGGTGGATCCCGCAGAGCACCTCGGTCTTCACGCACGCCTCCACGCTCCGGAAGCCCCTCCGCCGGCGGACGGGCGCGGTTTCACGGGGCGGCCCGGTACGACCCGACGAGGGCGATCAACTCCCGGGCCGCCGTCTGCAGATCGCCGTTCACGAGGAGGTGGCGATAGAAACCCGCCTGAGCCATCTCGGCCGCGGCGTTTTCAAGGCGCCGCGCGATCACCTCCGGCGGGTCGGTGCCCCGCGACTCCAGCCGCTCCCGCAGCACCGCGGGCGAGGGCGGCATGATGAAGATGGTGACGCTCCCCGGAAACCGCGCGCAGATCTGACGCGCCCCCTGGACGTCGATGTCGAGCAGCAGGTCGCTGCCGGCGGCGATGCCCTCCCGCAGGAACTCGGCGCTCGTGCCGTAATAGTTGCCGTGCACCTGAGCCCACTCGGCCCAGCGCCCCCGGCCGATGCCCGCCTCGAATTCCGCCGCCGGGATGAAGAGGTAGTCGCGGCCGTTTTCTTCGCCGGGCCGCGGTGCACGGGTGGTATAAGAGACCGAGTAGCGCAGATCGGCGAACGCCGCGAGCAGACGATGGCGCAGCGTGGTTTTGCCCGCCCCCGACGGTCCGGAGAGGATGAAGATCCGCCCCCGGCGTTCCGCCCGCGGTGCGCGGGGGTCCTGGCCGTCGCCCGGCCGGCAGGGCGGCCCCATGCCCTACTCGGCCTCGGCCCGCAGCTGGGCAAGGCGCTGGGAGATCGTTTCGGCCTGGATGGCGGAGAGCACCACATGGTTGCTGTCCAGGACGATGATCGAGCGGGTGCGGCGGCCGTGGGTGGCGTCGATCAGCCGGCGCTCCTCGCGCGCCTCGTCCTTGAGCCGTTTCATCGGCGCGGAGTTCGGGGCCACGATCGCCACCACCCGTTCGGAGACCACCGTGCTGCCGAATCCGATGTTGAGCAACGCCTGATCCATTCTGCCTCCATTCAGGCTGCGCGCGTCGGCGCGGTCGCGGCTCGCCTCACTCCACGTTCTGAACCTGCTCCCGGATCTTTTCGAGCTCCGATTTGACGGCGACCACGCGGTGGGCCGCATCGGCATCACCGATCTTGGACCCCATCGTGTTGAACTCCCGGTTGAGCTCCTGGAGCAGAAAATTCAACTTGCGCCCGCCGGCCTCCGGGGCGGCCATGATGTCGCGAAACTGGCGCAGGTGGCTTCCGGCCCGCACGATCTCCTCGGAGATGTCGGCACGATCGGCGAGAAAGGCGGCCTCCTGGGCCAGCCGCACCGGGTCGATCTCCACCGTGCCGCGCAGGAGCAGCGCCATGCGCTCGGAAAGCCTCTGCTGGATGAGGGCGGTCAGGCCGGCGGCGCGCGCGGCGATCTCCTGCAGGGCGGCCTCCACGCTCGCGAGCCGCGCGTGGAGATCCCGGGCCAGGTGCTCGCCCTCCCGCCGGCGCATGGCCTCAAGCTCGTCCAGGGCCTGGATGAGGGCCTTCTCCGCGGCCGGCCACACCCGCTCGGGGTCGGCTCCGGCCTCGGCGGTTTTCAGAACCCCGCCGCAGCCGACCAGAAGCTCGAGCGAGGGCTCGGCCGGAAAGGCAAACTCCTCCCGCAGCCGGGTGAGCGCGGCCATGAGGGCCCGCGCCCGCACGAGGTCCACTTCGACCGCGGCGGCATCGCCCCCCGCGGCCGTCACCTGGATCTTGACCTCGATGCGGCCCCGCGCCAGGCGCCCGGCGATGAGGGCCCGGATCCGCTCCTCGATCGCAGCGTCGCCCGGGGAGAGCCGCAGGAAGAGGTCGAGGTTGCGGCTGTTGACGGCGCGGATGTCGACCGCCACCGTGAACTCGCCGCCGGCGAAGGTCAGCGCCGCACAGCCGGTCATGCTCCTAATCATGCAGGGCGTCTCCTTGTTCGGTCGCGCCGTTCGGCATTTTCAGACCCGCCGCGTACCGGCGGCGCACCCGCAGCAGAAAATCGGACAAGGGGCGGTCGGCATAGTCGGGATAGGTCCAGGGCAGGGGCTGAAACCGGCCCTTCCGAAACACCAGCGTGAGATCGGCATAGATCCCCCCACCGAGGTAAATGCGATGGCTGAAATTTTTCCCCGTGGCGAGCACAAAGCGCTCCAGCAGGAGATAGCCGGGGTCGATATTGACCCGCCGCCCCGCCTCCGTCCGATACTCCTCCTCCAGGGCATTGGTCGCCCCTTTGATCGCGGCCAGGCCGTCCTGGGCGATCAGCTCCGAAAAGGCCGCCACCCGGCGCAGGAGCGGGGCTCCCATCTCCTTCGCGTAGTAAGAGGTGTAGCCGAAAGGCAACCAGGGGCTGATCATATCCGGTGGGCCGAAACGGGAGGCGAGCCGCCGCGCAAGCTCCTCGAAGAGGAAGCACTCCTTCAGGAGAACCCCGATGACCAGCTTGGCGGGTGCGGGCGGCCGGGGCAGGCTCATACCGGAGGTCTTCCCGGTTCGCGCTCACGCGTCCGCCAG
>JALOOS010000323.1 GCA_025454275.1 Desulfobacterales bacterium
GGGATTCCCCAGGCTGAAGTCGAAGACGTTCTCGGCGCCGTATCTCTTTTTCAGCTCGCTTCCCTCTTCGAACATGCGCCGGATCCAGGACGACCCGGCAATAACGGTCTCGATGCGCTTGGCGATGCTCATGCGGTAATCCTCACGCGCTCCGGCAGAAAGCCGGCGGAAATAAAGGGTCCGAGGGGTCAAGGGTTCGAGTGAAAAAGACCTTGCCGTCCGAATCCGTTACGCCCTCGAACCATCGGCTCCTTGACCCCTGGAACCCTTCTTCGCTTAAAAACAGCTGACCTTACCGCCTCCGGGAGAGGGCGATGACCCTGATCCCCGCGACGGTTCCCTTATACCACCGCCGCCGAGCGGTATCAATTCAAAAAAGGGCCGGCGCCCCAGGAAAGCCCATCGCCGTCGATTGCCTTCCGCGGCCGGGGATGTTATGAATCCCTTCCGAACCCGCTCAAAATTTTACCAGCGCCGTGGCAACATCCAATAGAAATTCGAGAGCGATTTCAAAAGGAGGTGTCGGCATGAAGGGTATGAGACTGGCGGTGCTGCTCTTGGCGGCGCTCCTGCTCTTCGGGTGTGCGAGCAAAATGAACGAGGTGCGGCTCGGCATGACCCGGGAGCAGGTGGTCGAGGCGATCGGCGCCCCGAACAGCACGAGCGAGATGGGCAACACCGCTTACCTTAATTACCAACTGTACAGCGACTGGGTTTTCACCAACCGTTATTTTGTCCGCCTGACCGACGGCCGCGTGGACGCTTTCGGCCGGGTGGGGGCCTTCAACCTGGGGTATTGATGGGAATGGCTGCGGGCAGCGCCGAAACGCTCAGGCCGGCAGGCCGAAATCGGGCTCAGGCGGAGAGACCGGCAAAGCGCAGGACCCGCTCGACGTAGGACCGGGTCTCCGCATACGGCACCTCACCCGCGTACTTTTCGACCGCCCCGGGACCGGCGTTGTACGCGGACAGGGCGAGCCTGAGATCGCCGTCGAAGCGGTCCAGCATCCGCCGCAGGTAGCGCGCACCGCCGTCGATGTTCTGCCGGATGTCGAAGGGGTCGGAGACCCCGAGCTCCGCGGCGGTCTCGGGCATGAGCTGCATCAACCCCTTCGCCCCGGCGCGGGAGACCGCGTCGACCCGGAACCCGGATTCCGCTCGGATCACGCTGCGGATGAGGCCGGGGGCGAGGTTGTAGGCAGCCGCCGCATCGCCGATCGCCTGCTCCACCGCCCCGTTTGAAGAGCTTGAGGGCCCATTTTTCAACCGGCTCCCGGAGGAGTCCCGGCGGAAGGCAGCCGGCGGCGGGTTCCGGGGCTCGCCGTCGCTGCGGCGCCCCTCCTGCGATGCGGCCGTCGAGCGCGAAGGCTCTGAAGAGCCCGGTGCCGGCGCGGGACCGGCCGGCTCCCTGCGTGCCGCTGCCGCAGAGAGCCGGGAGGAGCGGGATGCCGGGACCGGTCGGGCGAAATAATCGGCCAGGGACATGCCTGCGGCCGGGGCGGCGGCCTTCTGCGATGATTCCCGCACGAGAAGATCGCGAAACGAAAACCTGCCTTGGTTCGGCTCGCCGGCCGCGCGGCTCCTGCCGCCGACCATGCGCGTGGGTTCGAGATAATCCCTGATCGTCAATGACCGATCGACCGCCATCAGACCTCCGCTCTGAAACGTGCACAATAGGATAAAGCAAGATTTATTCCATACATGGGGGCACTGCTCAAGCTGGGCGTATGAATTGATATTGTTTTGATATTAATGGAAATTAAAACATCACGACACGTAAACCCGGGACGGGTTAGGGCGGCGGGGAGCGGGCCGAAGCGGCAGGCTTTACCCGGCGCGGCCCTTTCTGCCGCAGCTGCCTGCCGGGGAGAAGGCCGCTGACCCCATGCGCGCCCCTTTCGCATCAAACCCATGGTGCCTTGGGCTGCTGGCCCTATTCGCCTGTTTGGCGGGGTGCGCCGGCCTGACGGCCCGCTGGCCGCCGCTCGACCCGGCCCAGCCCGCGAACCGGCTGCTGACCGATGTTCCCTTTTTCGCCCAGGAGGAGTACCAGTGCGGCCCGGCCGCGCTGGCCATGGCGCTCGGCTGGAGCGGGATAGCGGTGAGTCCGCCGGAGCTCACCGCGATGGTCTATACCGCCTCCCGCCGCGGCAGCCTGCAGCCGGCCATGATCGCCGCGGCCCGCCGCTGGGGGCGCCTGGCCTATGTCATTGAGGGGCCCGAAGCGCTTCTGCGCGAAGTGGCGGCCGGCCACCCGGTGATCGTCCTGCAGAACCTGGGGCTCTCCTGGACCCCGCTCTGGCACTATGCGGTCGTGATCGGCTTCGACCGGACGGCCGACGAGGTGGTGCTCCACACCGGCCTGGCGGCCGGACGGCGCACGCCGTGGGGGCTCTTCCGGCACACCTGGTCCCGCGGAGGGGAGTGGGGGCTGCTGGTCCTGAGTCCGGAGGCGCTGCCGGCCACCGCCGGGGAGGAGGGTTTCCTCCAGGCCGCAATCGGGCTGGAGCAGGCCGGACGGGCTGCCGAGGCGGCCCTGGCCTACCGCACCGCCCTCAGCCGCTGGCCGGGGAGCCTCGGCGCCTGGATGGGGCT
>JALOOS010000065.1 GCA_025454275.1 Desulfobacterales bacterium
TCCCCTGCTCGAGCTTGCGGTCGTGCTCTACCTGATCACCGTGCAGGACGTCTATCCGCTCGGACGGGACATCGTCGGGCCGAACGATCTGAAGGAGGGGCACTTCTTCCGAGGGCCCCATGAATTCAAGACCGCCCCCTTGATCGATCGGTTCGGGAACAACCTGGCGGGCTTCCGCAAGGCGGCCGCGGCGCTTGGCGGCGAGCCGGTCCCCATGGCCGACGCCGCGTTCAGGCTGAAGCCTTTCCCGAGGGTCCACCTCTACTACCTGCTATGGGAGGGCGACGAGGAATTCCCGCCGCGGATCACCATCCTCTGCGAGCGGTCGATCGAAAAGGTCCTCGCCGCCGACGCCATCTGGGCGCTGGTCAACCGGGTCTCGGCAGCCCTGTCCGCAGCGGCTTCAGAATGAAACCACCCCGGTGTAGGTTTCCGGCGTGATCGCCAGGAGCTCTTCTTTGACGGCACGGGAGACATCCAGTGACTCGATGAAGTCGGCGATGGCCTGCCGGTCGATTTTCACGTTCGTCCGGGTCAGCTCCTTGAGGGCCTCGTAGGGCCGGGGGTAGCCCTCGCGCCGCAGGATGGTCTGTATGGCCTCGGCCACGACCGCCCAGTTGGCCTCGAGATCGGAGCGGATCGCCTCCTCGTTCAGGATCAGCTTGGCGAGACCCTTCTGGAGGGATTTCAGCGCGATCAGGGTGTGGGCGAAGGGGACCCCGATGGTGCGGGTCACCGTGGAGTCGGTGAGGTCCCGCTGCAGCCGGGAAATGGGCAGCTTCGCCGCCAGGTGCGCGAGCAGGGCGTTCGCCACCCCGAGGTTTCCCTCGGAGTTCTCGAAATCGATCGGGTTCACCTTGTGGGGCATGGTGGAGGAGCCGACCTCGCCTGCTTTGATTTTCTGCTTGAAGTAATCCATTGCGATGTAGGCCCAGATGTCCCGGTCGAGGTCGATCAGGATCGTGTTGATCCGCCGCAGGTTGTCGCAGAAGGCGGCGAGGTGGTCGTAGTGCTCGATCTGGGTCGTCGTGCGCGACCGGGAGAGCCCCAGCGTCTCGTTCACCAGCCGGTCGGCGAACACCGGCCAGTCGATCTTCGGAAAGGCGGCCGCATGGGCGTTGAAGTTGCCGGTGGCCCCGCCGAACTTGGCCGCGAACGGCACCCGCCGCATCTGCTCCATCTGGACCTTGAGCCGCTCGACGAAGACGAAGAGCTCCTTGCCCACGCTCGTGGGGGAGGCCGGCTGGCCGTGGGTGCGGGCGAGCATCGGCACGTTTTTCCAGCCGCGCGCCAGCTTCTCCAGCACGGCAATCACCGCTATGAATTCGGGCTCGAGCACCTCCAGCCAGGCCGCCTTCATGGAGAGCGGCAGGGCGGTGTTGTTGATGTCCTGGGAGGTCAGGCCGAAATGGATGTACTCCTTGAACGCCCTCAATCCCAGCGCCTCGAACTCCTCCTTGAGGATGTACTCGACCGCCTTGACGTCATGGTTGGTGACCCGCTCGATGTCCTTGACCCGCTGCGCCACCGGCTGGGTGAAGTTGCGGTAGAGGTCGCGCAGCTCCTCGAAACGGTTCACGTCGAAGTCGTTGAGCGCCGGCAGCGGCAGCCGGCACAGGGCGATGAAATACTCCACCTCGACCTGGATCCGGTATTTGATCAGGGCGGCCTCGGAAAAATAGTCGGCGAGGGGGGCGGCCAGCCGCCGGTAGCGGCCGTCCACCGGCGAGATGGCCTGGAGCGGGCTCAAGTCCATGGCATTTCCTCCTCCACGGGAATTGTCTCAGCACCATTTAATGCCATTTCGCCCTGGATGTTTCAACAGCTAATGCAGGGGGTGGTGGCTTTATCGGATGGACCGCTTAAAACCGCCCATGCAACTGCTTCGGCATCCATTCTTTTCTCCCTACCGATAGGTTGACAACCCTGTCAAGCCGATCAATTTTCTACTCATGAGAGGTTGACGGATCCGAAAAAAATTTGGACACCCGTCTGCTGATCGCAGGCGGCCTGGTTCAGCCCTCCCTCCTTTTCCAGGCCGCCTCTTTTTGCAGCTGCGGAACCCCGGGGAAGGGCTTTTCCCATGTGCGGCCGGTTCACCCTGTTCTTGTCGCCACCCGAGATTCAGAGGTTTTTCGATCTTCTGGCGGTGCCGTTCGACCTTCAGCCGAACTACAACGTCGCCCTATCGATCCTGCGCGATCATCACCACCGATGCCAGCGATTCGGTCCGGGATGTCCACGACCGGATGCCGCTCATTCTGAAGCCGGATGCTTATGGCGGGTGGCTCGACCCAGAAAACGAGGATGCCGAGTGGATGGCGAAGGTTCTTAAGACCGGCAGTGTGAAAGATCTCCAGCGCTACCCAGTGTCAACGCGCGTCAACCGGGTGGAGAATAATTCGAAGGCGTGTCTGGAGCCATTAGAAAAACGCTGAAACCACTGGCTGTTGTAGAGGTTCAGAGATGACTAAGCCAGGTTTTTCTACGGCCACAGGATGGATGGACATTTATTTTGGAGATGGCTTTTTTTTGCCACTTTTGGATGCTTTGGCCTTCCTGGTCGTTTGTTTTGCTGCAGTCGCTTTTTCCTCCTGCTGAGTTTTTTCCCACTCCCGGCGTTTCTGGATACGGCCTTGAAACTCTATAGATGTTTGAATCTCTTCACCATTTGCCCATTGAATCACCATGCTGTCTTTTTCAATGGACATGACCGAAAAGATTCCTTTTTCATTTTCGTACTTCTCGCCGACCATAAAATTGAATTCATTGTATGGATTCATTGTTCCTCCCATCGCTCGATTTTTTTATGCCTCCCTGAAAATCGCTGAGGTATTTTTTTTCAGCGCGGAACAAAAAATTTCAAAAATCGGATTCCGCGATGGAAAAAAAACCACCGCACTTTGGAGGGTGTGGTGGCTAGGCCCAACGCTGCAAAATGTTTTAATCCAACTTTAGAGGCAGCCGTCTCCCGCAGGGGATTTGTCGACGCCATATTACTTTACAACCTATGGCCATTATTATTCTGTGTCAACACGATTATTATCAGAATCGCCAGTCGAAGACTTTAGTGTTATTAATTCAAGCAAATAGCCTGTATCAGAATTGAGAGCATCGGATTCAGATTGTGGGATTGCTTTAACAGAGCCTCGTGAAGCACCAAATTCTTGGAAGAAAAGCGCTCATAAAAATGAATCAGGGACTCAGATTCATCATCTGAGTCCCTGATTTTATAATGGCGGGGACGACGAGGCTCGAACTCGCGACCTCCGACGTGACAGGCCGGCGCTCTAACCAAACTGAGCTACGCCCCCGCAATCCTGATTTTCAAACCGTTCTGCCCGGGCCCCCGCCGCCCGCCGGGTCTGGTAGGCGGAACAGGGATCGAACCTGTGACCTTCGGCTTGTAAGGCCGACGCTCTCCCGGCTGAGCTATCCGCCCATCGCGGCATCGCTGTAATCGGTCACCGCCCGCTCCTGCTGGGGGCCGGCAGGCGGCGGCAGGGGCAGCGACATGTCCGCTTTCTTGAAGATCGGCTCCCCCTCCCTGACGACCAGCGCATGCAAGAGCACCTCGTCCATGTGCTCGACGAAGATGATCTCCATCTGGCTCGTGATGCTCTTGGGGACGTCTTTCAGGTCCTTCTCGTTCTCCTTGGGGACGATCACCTTCTTGACCCCGCCGCGGTGGGCGGCGATGAGCTTCTCCTTGAGCCCGCCGATCGGCAGCACCCGGCCGCGCAGGGTGATCTCGCCGGTCATGGCGAGGTCGCGCCGGACGGCATGCTTGGTCAGGGCCGAGACGAGCGAGGTGCACATCGAGATCCCGGCCGAGGGGCCGTCCTTGGGAATCGCCCCCTCCGGGATGTGGATGTGGATGTCGTATTTGCGGTGGAACTTGTCGTCGATCAAGAGGTGCTCGGCCCGCGAGCGCACGTAGCTCAGGGCCGCGCGGGCCGACTCCTGCATCACGTCGCCCAGCTTGCCGGTCACGGTGAGCTGCCCGCGGCCGGGCATGAGCAGGGTTTCGATGAAGAGCAGCTCCCCCCCCACCTGGGTCCAGGCGAGCCCGGTCACCATCCCGACCTGGTCCTCCTGCTCCACCTGCTCCGTCCGGAAGCGGTAGGGGCCGAGGTGCTTGGGGATCGACTTCTCATTGACGATGAACTCGCTCCTGTCGCCTTCCTTCACGGCCTCGCGCGCGAGCTTGCGGCAGATCGAGGCGATCTCGCGCTCCAGGTTGCGCACACCGGCCTCGCGCGTGTAGCGGCGGATGACGGCGAGGATCGCGTTGCGCGAGAAGGTGACGTTGCGGCCCTCGAGGCCGTTGGCCTTGACCTGCTTGGGCACGAGGAACTGCTCGGCGATGTGGGTCTTCTCCACCTCGGTGTAGCCCGGCAGCCGGATGATCTCCATGCGGTCCTGGAGCGGCAGCGGGATGTCGGGCAGGGTGTTCGCCGTGGTGATGAACATGATGTCGGACAGATCGTAGTCCAGGTCCAGGTAGTGGTCGTTGAAGGCGAAGTTCTGCTCCGGGTCGAGCACCTCCAGCAGCGCCGCCGAGGGGTCGCCCCGGAAGTCCATGCTCATCTTGTCGACCTCGTCCAGGCAGAAAACGGGGTTGTTGACCCCGGCCTTTTTGAGCGACTGGATGATCTTGCCGGGCAAGGCCCCGATATAGGTCCGCCGGTGGCCGCGGATCTCCGCCTCGTCCCGCACCCCGCCGAGGGAGAGGCGCACGTACTTGCGGCCGGTGGCCCGCGCGATCGACTTGGCGAGCGAGGTCTTGCCCACCCCGGGCGGGCCGACGAAGCAGAGGATGGGCCCGCGCATCTTCTTCACCAGGGCCTGCACGGCCAGGTACTCGAGGATCCGCTCCTTGGGCTTCTCCAGCCCGTAGTGATCCTCCTCCAGGATCTGCTCGGCCTTGGCGAGGTCGTTCGTCACCTCGGAGTTCTCGAGCCAGGGCAGGCTGAGGATCCAGTCGATGTAGTTGCGCACCACGGTGGCCTCGGCCGACATGGGGGTCATCATTTTGAGCTTCTTCAATTCGTGCTCGACCCGTTCGGTGGCCTCCTTGGGCATCTTCTTCGTCTTGAGCTTCTCCTCGATCTCCCGGATCTCGTCGCTCAAGTCGTCCTCGGCCCCCATCTCCTTCTTGATCGCGCGCATCTGCTCGTTGAGGTAGTACTCGCATCTGCTCGTTGAGGTAGTACTGCTTCTGGGTCTTCTCCATCTGCTCTTTGATGCGGGTCTTGATGCGCTGATCCATCCGGAAGACCTCGACCTCCATCTTGATCAGGCTGAGCAGGAGCGAGAGCCGCTCGGCCAAATCCAGCGTGTCGAGCAGCCGCTGCTTGTCGTCGAGCTTGAAGGAGAAATGCGAGGCCACCGTGTCGGCGAGCTGAGAGGCATCGGTGATGGCGGTGATGCTGGCAATGAGCTCCTTCGAGATGCTGCGGTTCAAGCCGGCATACTCTTCGAAGGACTCCACCACCGACCGCATCAGGGCGGTCGCCTCGGCGGGGGAGATCTCGTGCTCCACCACCCGCTCCAGTTCGACCCGGAAGAACTCCTTTTCGGTGATGAAGCGCACCACCCGCGCCCGGCTGCGGCCCTCCACCAGGGCCTTGACCGTCCCGTCGGGCAGGCGCAGGAGCTGGAGCACCTTGCCGATGGTGCCCATCTCGCTGATGTCCTCCGCGCCGGGGTTGTCGATGCCCGCCTTTTTCTGGGTGGCGAGAAATACGGTTTTGTCCCCGTTCATCGCCTCGGTCAGGGCGTTGACCGAACGGGTCCGGCCGACGAAGAGCGGGGCGACCATGTGGGGGAAGACGACGATGTCCCGCAAGGGCAGGAGCGGCAGCACCAGGCGGTTGGGGTGGGGCTCACCCTCTTTGAAGAACTTCGGGATAGTGACCATGATTCACTCTACCGTTGAGTTACAGTCGCGGGCACAAGCCCCGGGACTGATCGATGGGTGGTTTATTCCAGTGGCGCGTCGGCGTGGCGGACAAACCCGGAATCGAGGCGGGCGGGGCAATACGCCAGCCCCTGCAGCGCGGCGATCGCCGAGCGACGCCCTGCACCCGGGCCGGGCCCCGCTCGCAGCCGTTAGGCCTGTTTTTTGGCTTGTTCGAAGAGCAGGATCGGATCTTCCTTGTTCAGCACGACATCGTCGCTGACGACACACTCCTTGACGTTCTCGAGCGAGGGCAGGTCGTACATGATGTCCAGCATGCAGGCTTCCATGATGGCACGCAGCCCGCGGGCCCCGGACCGGCGCTTGACCGCCTCCTTGGCAACGGCCGACAGGGCACTGTCGGTGAAGCGCAGGTTCACCCCCTCGAGCTCGAAGAGCTTCTGGTACTGCTTGATCAAGGCGTTCTTCGGCTCCTTGAGGATCCGGATCAGGCTCTCCTCGTTCAGCTCGTGGAGGGTCGCGATCACCGGCAGCCGCCCCAGGAACTCGGGGATCAACCCGTACTTGATCAGGTCCTCGGGCTGGACCTGCTTGAGCGTCTCGCTCACGGAGCGCTCGCTCTCCCCGAGGATCTTGGCCCCGAACCCCATGACCTTCGGCCCCAGCCGGCGCTGGATGATCTTCTCCAGGCCCGTGAAGGTGCCGCCGCAGACAAAGAGGATGTTGGTGGTATCCACCTTGATGAAATCCTGCTGCGGGTGCTTGCGTCCGCCCTTGGGCGGGACGCTGGCGAGGGTGCCTTCCAGGATCTTGAGCAGGGCCTGCTGGACCCCCTCGCCCGAGACGTCCCGGGTGATCGAGGGGTTGTCGGCTTTGCTCGCGATCTTGTCGATCTCGTCGATGTAGACGATGCCGCGCTTCGCCTTCTCGACGTCGTAGTCGGCGTTCTGCAGGAGCGAGAGGATGATGTTCTCCACATCCTCACCGACGTAGCCGGCCTCGGTCAGACTGGTGGCGTCGGCGATCGTGAAGGGCACGTTCAGGAAGCGCGCGAGGGTCTGGGCCAGAAGGGTCTTGCCGCAGCCGGTGGGGCCGATCAGCAGGATGTTGCTCTTCTGGATCTCGACATCCCCGGCATTGAAGGCGGACTCCAGCCGCTTGTAGTGGTTGTAGACCGCCACGGAGAGGATCTTCTTCGCCGGCTCCTGCTCGATCACGTAGCCGTCGAGGCGCTCCTTGATCTCCTTCGGGGTGAGGATGTGGGCGGAGTCCTTGGCGTCCTTTTCGGTCTCCTCCTCGATGATCTCGCTGCAGAGCTGGATGCACTCGTCGCAGATGTACACGGCCGGCCCGGCGATCAGCTTGCGGACCTCGGACTGGTTCTTGCCGCAGAAAGAGCAGAACAGGTTGTCGTTGTCGTCCTTTTTCTTGGGCATGGCTAGGTCTCCGATTTTTCCATGCGATCCAGGTCGTCCCGGTTGGCGATGACGTGGTCGATGATGCCGTAGGTCTTCGCCTCGCCGGCGCTCATGAAATAGTCGCGGTCCGTATCCCGCTGGATCTGGTCCATGGATTTGCCGGTGTGCTTCACGAGAATCTCGTTCAGGGAGGCCTTCATCCGCAGCATCTCTTTGGCCTGGATCTCGACATCCGAGGCCTGGCCCTGGAAGCCCCCCATGGGCTGGTGGATCAGGATTCGCGCGTTCGGCAGCGAGTAGCGCTTGCCCGGGGCCCCGGCCGTCAGCAGGAGGGCCCCCATGCTGGCGGCCTGGCCGATGCACACCGTGGCGATGGCCGGCTTGATGTATTGCATGGTGTCGTAGACGGCCAGCCCCGCCGTCACCAGTCCGCCCGGGGAGTTGATGTAGAAATTGATATCCTTGTCCGGGTCCTCCGACTCCAGGAAGAGGAGCTGCGCGATCAGGAGGTTGGCGACCTCGTCGTTCATGGCGGAGCCAAGGAAGATGATCCGGTCTTTGAGCAGCCGGGAGTAGATGTCGTAGGCCCGCTCGCCGCGGCTGCTCTGCTCGATGACCATGGGAATCAGTGGCACTCTGTGTCTCCTTTTACGATATACGCGTTGCGGGAACAGGCGCCGGCAGCGGCTAAGCGGCCGGCGGTGCGACCTCCTCGATCGTGCC
The DNA here is from genome assembly GCA_025454275.1 of Desulfobacterales bacterium. Lineage (GTDB taxonomy): Bacteria > Desulfobacterota > Desulfobacteria > Desulfobacterales > SpSt-501 > SpSt-501. The sequence continues at coordinate 8,065 of JALOOS010000065.1, forward strand.
GGCCTCCAGCACCTGCTTCAGGGCTTTCTTCTCGAGCAGCGCGTGCTTGTAATAGTCCAGTTTGTCGCTGTTTTCGCGGTAGTAGCGCCGGATCTCATCGACGGGCTGCCGGAAGTTCTCGGCCATGGCCTTGAAGGCCTCCTCCAGCTCGTCATCGGCGAGTGTGAGCTTCTCCTGGGTGATCAGGTGCCCCAGGATCAGGTGGCGCTTGACCTGATTGACGGCCGTATCACGGTATTTTTCAAAAATGATCTCGCGGCTCAACCCGGCATCCGCCAACGTGGTGTTGCGGTAGGAAAAGGAGCGCTCGGCCTCCTCCACGATGCCCTCGAGCTCCATCTCCACCAGGGCTTCGGGCACCTCGAAGGAGGTGCGCGCGAGCAGGGCCTTGAAGACCTGCTCGTTCAACTCCTGCTCCGTGCGCTTTTCGTAGCCCTGGGTCAGGTTGGCGCGGATCTCTTGCTTGAGCTCTTCGAGGGTCTCGTAACGGCCGGCGCGCTTGGCGAGCGCATCATCGATTTCCGGCAGGATCTCCTCGCGGATCTCTTTCAGGAGCGCTCGAAATTCGACGGTCTGGCCCGCCAGGCTCTTGTTGGCGTAATCCGCCGGGAAGCTCAGCGGGAACTCCTTGGTCTCGCCGGCGCCGAGACCGGCAAACTGCCCGCCGAATTCCGGCAGCACGGCCCCCGCCCCGATCTGAAGCGCGAAGTTCTCGGTTTTCGGCGTTTCGGAATAGGGCTTGCCGTCCCTGAAGCCTTCGAAGTCGATCAGGATGTGGTCCCCGTCGCGGGCGGGGCGGGACTCGGAGATCGGCTTGAGCGCGGCCAGCCGTTTCTGGAGCTGCCGCAGCTGGAGCCCGACCTCCTCCTCGCTCACCTGGTAGCGGGTGCGGGTGAGGGAGAGCCCTTTGAAATCGATGTCGTTGATCGGCGGGCTGACCTCGATCGTGGCGGCATAGGAGTAAACCGTCGGGCCGCTGAGCTCCGGCGGGTCGAGCTTGGGTTTGCCCACCACCCGCAGGCCCTTTTCCCGGATCGCGTCGATGAGCGAGGTCTGGATCAGCTGCGAGGAGACCTCCGCCATCACATCTTTCTTGAACATTTTCTCGAGCACGTTGCGCGGGGTTTTTCCCGGCCGGAACCCCTTGATCCGGGCCGTTTTCTTGAGATGGTCGTAGGCCTTTTCGATCTCCCGGGCGACCTCTTCCTGGGGAATGTCGATCCGCAGGGTTTTCTTGACGCTGCTGATGTCTTCGACCGTAACCTGCATGGGACGTTAATAACCCTTTCTGTCGCGCGGGAGGCGTGCCGTGCCGCGCTGCGTATTCGGACATGGTGCGAGAGGGGAGACTTGAACTCCCATTCTGTCGCCAGAGCTGGATCCTAAATCCAGTGCGTCTACCAGTTCCGCCACTCTCGCAGGCGCGCGGAACGCTAACGCCTTGTTAACAAACAAAACCCTGCAGGCGGCCGTATCGACCCTAACCGCAGGATTAAATTCCATAAAAGATCGTTCAACGCTTTTGAGGCCAGTATAGAGATAAAAGATGCCCGTGTCAACTGAACCGGCTCGCAGCGTGCAAATCGGGGCATGGAAACCGGCGGCGCGTATTGCCTTGGCGGAGGGTGCATGTTATTTAGTGCCCATCCACAAACGGCGACTTGCAGCCCATGCCGGCGTTCTCGCTCTTTGCGATCCTCGACGGTGTCTCACACTCCCGCCGTTGGCGGGACGGTGGCGAAATCGCTGCGGCCTGGGCCTGGGCCGTACACCGCAACTTCCGGATGGGCACTAGTGGATTTGTCAGTCGGGGCGTGGCGCAGCCTGGTAGCGCACCTGCTTTGGGAGCAGGGGGCCGTCAGTTCAAATCTGACCGCCCCGACCAAATTCAAAAAGAGTGCCGGCAGAGCCTAGTTCGAATTCTGCTCCTGCAGCATCTTCTCCTTGGCCTCGCGCCGTTCCATGTATTCCTGCTGGACCAGTTTGTAGGCGATGTAGTACTTATAGATATTGGAGACATAAGTGACCGTCTCGCGGCCGATTTTCTCGGCGGCAACCACCTCCACGTGGTTGAACCATTCGTTGGGGTTCAGGCCGCGCTTCTCGGCCTCACGCCTTAGCTGGCGCACCCGGCCGGGGCCGGCATTGTAGGCCGCGAAGGCAAACAGCCCCTTGTTCAGGTCGTCCATGGGCTCATTCTTGAAATACTGGTCGACCATGAAACGGATGTACTTGACCCCCGCGTGGATATTGGGCTCGGTGCGGGTGATGTCGCCGACATTGAGCTCCCTGCCGGTCGCCGGCATCACCTGCATCACCCCGATGGCCCCGACCGGGCTCCTCGCTTTCTGGTCCAGCCGCGACTCCTGGTATCCCTGGGCCGCCATCAGGATCCAGTCCATCCCGTATTGATCGCCATACTTGCGGAAAAACTGGACGACCTCGCGGAACTTCCTCATTTCCGCCCCGCTGGTCGAGTTTTTCACATAGCGGGTGCTTTTGAGGTAGCGGCGGAAAAGATCGCTGCCGAAGGCGCTCTCCGACCCGTGCCGGGCGACGAACTCGTTCAGGGCGCCCATCAGCCCGGGGCTGTTTTCGCGGATGGCCCAGGCGATCCGTCCGCCGGTGCGCACGGCGGCCGCTTCGTTCAGCACGATCTTCGGAAACACCTGTTTCCAGAACTGCGCCTTGTGACTGTCCACCACGAGCGCGGGGATGAGGCCGGCATGGAGCATCTCCAGCAGATCCTCATCCTCGAGGTTCTCCGGGGCCGGGATGAGTGTCACAAGGGGTGGGGTTTCTTCTCCTGCTTGAGGCGTTGGTTCAACTCGAGCAGGCTCTCGTGGTAGCTGGAGGAGGGGCGCACGAAGAGCTCCCGTCCGGCAAGGTCGTCCGGACCGGCGACCGGCGGAGAGTCGGGGGCGGTGACGACGATTTCGGAGACGCCGGTGATCCAAGGGTCGGTGAAATCGACGAGTTTGTCGCGCTCGCCGGTGATGGTCAGATTGGCGGCGGCGATATCCCCCCTCCCCTCCCGCAGGGCCGGGATCAGCTGGTCGCGCGAAACCGGGACGAAGAGGACGTGAACCCGGAGATGGCGGGTCTTGAGGTTCCGGTTGAGCTCCTCCTCGAATTTCCGAAACAGCTCATAGGTCGTCCCGCGCTGGGTGCCCTTGTCGACGAAGAAGAAGGTCTTGCTGTAGACGACCAGGACCCGGATGAGACGCCGCTCGATCATACCGTCCAGGTCGCCCGTCCAAGGCTCGCCCGGCAGGGGAAGCTCCATGCGGGATTTGGCCGCTTGAGCGGAGCCCGCCGCGTTGACCGCAGAGGGGAAGCTCGAATATCCGAGCAGAAGACAAACAAATGGTATCAAAACGAAAAATAGGCGCATGGGATCTTCCCCCCCTGCGGTCAGCGCACCACGGGTGTCCTTCATGGAACCTTACTTCTTGGGGGTGTTGGCCCTGAATTCCTCCTTGTTGATTTCGGTTACTTCCGAATTCTGAAGCGTGACTTTGCCGGCGCCGGCCTCATCCATGAAACGGATGCTCCCGCTCGAACTCCGGTCGATCTGAGTCGTATAGTAGACCTTTCCGGAAGCAGTATCCCGCACTTTGTAGTAGGAGCCGCATCCGATCAGAAGCAGCGCACACAAGAGAACCGCAACCACCCCGAACCGCTTGCCGTTCATGAACGAACGTTTCATCCCGAACCTCCTTTTTCGAATGGGTTAGAAGTGAGTCATGGGGGAGATAATTATTTCGAGCGGTAAAAAAGTCAAGCGGCCCTGCATAACGGCAGGATGCTGAAAAACAAGAACTGGGCGGCCGGCGACCTGGGAAGTGCGGCATATTCAACCACATGGTAGCATCTGCAAAACCCTCGCAGCCAAAGATCGGGTCCCGAGGGGCCGTTTCCCAACATCCTGTCAGGCTTGACTTTCGACGGGTGATCCACGAGAAAAGATGCCATGCAACCGCCTTCTCACGCCGCCGCCCCCCTGGATCGCTTCAAGGCCGTCGGCAATGCGCTCATGCGGGCCGATCTCAACAACACCCACAGCGGTAACATGTCGCTGCGCGACCCCGGCGACCCGAAGCGCTTTTTCATCACCGCTTCCGGTTCGATGTGCGGGTCTCTGGAACCGGAGGACATCGTGCCGGTCAGCTTCAGCGACATGAGCTGGAGGGGAGCCCGAAAACCCTCATCCGAAACGAACACCCACCGCCGGGTTCTGGAGCTGCCCGGCGTGACCGCCTGCGTTCACTGCCACGCCAAGGCCGCAACGGCCGTCAGCCTCGAGTCGGCATCCACGCCGGTGTTCCTGCTCCCATCCGCCGCCGGCGATGACGACGAAATGCGGCTTTTCCAGCCGGTCGATTTTTTCGGTGCGGGTCTTCTCGGGGCTGTACCCGCCGAAGCCTTCACCCGGGCCGTGGGATCGCTCGAGATGGAGGAGCGGATCCCCCGGCGCCTCTCCCGCGCGCCCTTGACCCTGGTGGCGGGACACGGCCCGTTCGCCCGAGGCGGCTGCCTGGAGGAGTGCCTTCATTACCTGAGCGTCCTGGAAAACAGCGCCCGCTTCGCCCTGGCCCTGCGCAGAAGAGAGTGTGAGCTCTCCGGCATTCAGCGGCTGCTCCTGGAAAATGGACCAAACGCACTATTCCCTCCGCCGCGCCGACCGGAGTTCCCCGCGGAGGATTCATCCCCTGGCGGTGAGCCGGCCGCGGCCGGGTCCATCGCCTACTGGCAGGCCTACAACTTCGACCATGGGCTTTCGGCATTCGCAACAGGCTCAGTGAGCTGCCGGATCGGCGCGGATGAAATGGTTTTCTCCCCAACCGCAGCCGCTCCCACCGGGATCGCGGCCCCGCGATGGCATCTGGCGCTCGCAGGTGACACGCCACACGCCGACGACATCCGCCTGCACCGGCGGATTTACGCCCACACCCCGTTCAACGCCTGCGTCATCGCACCCGCCCCACTCGCTGCCGCAGAGGCCGCCGCCCTGCTCTCCGCCGCCTCGGGCGGCAGCCCTGTGAAGGCCATGGGCGCCGCCCCTTGCGGCTCCGCTTCCGAGCTTCCCGTGATCATACCCATCGATGCGGAGGCCGCTTTTTACGAGGTACGGGTGCCGGTGGCCCCCCCGAGCGCCTTGGGCGCAACGGCACCGGCCGGCCTCATCCCCGAGATGCTCATGCGCGGAAGCGGCTGCGCCGTCCTCGCGGGGGTCGGGGTGATCGCCGCCGGCGACCGTCTCGACCAGGCGGTCTACCGGCTCAGCCTGGCGGAGCGGATCGCCTATTTCCGGCAGGAGGCGCACATCAGCCACCGGCTGCTCGGAGGGGCGCCGGTGGCGGAACTCGATCAGGGGTGAGGGAATGCTCCGTTTCAAGCGCTACGGCGCCGGACCGCCGCTCCTCCTTCTGCACGGGCTTTTCGGCTCCGCCGACGGGTGGCACCCGGTCGCCAAGGCGCTGGGAGAGGATTTCGCCGTCCATGCGATCGACCAGCGCAACCACGGGGCCTCCGTGCACAGCGCGCACATGGACTACGACACCATGGCGGAGGATGCCCGGGATCTCATGACCTGCCTGGGCCTCGGCCGCGCCGGGCTGATCGGCCACTCGATGGGCGGTAAAACCGCCATGCGGTTTGCCTCCCGCTTCCCGGAGATGACGGCAGCCCTCGTTGTCGTGGACATCGCCCCCCGCGGCTATCCCCCGATCCATGCCGGCGCCATCGAGGCCCTCGCGCGGCTCGACCTCGGAAGGATCCCCGCGCTGCGGGAGGCGGAGGCGGCGCTGGCGCCCGCGATACCCGATCCCATCCTCAGGCGGTTTCTGCTGAAGAGCCTCGACCGCACCCCGGAGGGCGGCTTCCGCTGGAAGGTGAACCTATCAGCCGTCCGCAGGGCCTACCCCACCCTTTGCGCCCCGCTCACGCTCAGGCCCTGGCCCGGCCCCTCCCTTTTCGTCCGCGGGGCCGCCTCGGGCTACATCACCGATGGGGATTGGGCCGCCATCCGCTCCGTTTTTCCGCAGGCCCGGCTTGCCACCATCCCCGGCGCCGGCCACTGGGTCCAGGCGGACGATCCGGCCGCCTTCATCCGCACGGTATCGCGATTTCTCCTTGAAGCGGCAGCCCTGAACCGCTGATGTTGCCGCGGCTGGACGGGTGTGGTAATGAGCGTGAGCGCGGTCAGCGCTCCCGCAAGCCGCCGAGCCGTTACAAGTTACGGCGCATCTATCATATAAATCCCCCCTTCCCCCCTTTTGCAAAGGGGGGGCATGGATGAGGTTTTGTCCCAATACGTCGGGGTGGCAGTCATCGCAATGCCGATCAAGAGCGTTCTGGAGAGACTGTGGGAGGTGGAGCCCGAGGCGGAACTCTGGTGGGACTCCTCCCCCCTCGTGTTCGGCGGCTTCCGCCGCCGCCTGATCGAACGGGCCCCCGACAAGCCGCTGATGGCCGCCTGGCTCGATCGGCTTTACAGCCCGAACAACCGCCCGGAGGAGAATCTCCTGCGGGGTGTGACCACCAACCCCCGTCTCAGCTTCAACGCCGTCAAGGAGAACCCCGAGCAGTGGACGGCCTGGATCGACGCCTGGATCGGGAACGAAGGCTGCACCGACCCGGAAACCGTTTTCTGGGAAACCTATAAAGAGGTCATCCGCCGCGGCGCCCTCGCCCTCATGCCGCAGTTTCTGGCGAGCGGCCGCAAACACGGGTTCCATTCGGCCCAGGCCGACCCCCGCTGCCGGCTGGATCCCGAAAGGATGACGGCCCAGGGGGTGGAGCTCCACCGGCTGTCGCCCAACATCATGATCAAGATCCCCGGCACGCAGGAGGGCTACGAGGCCATCCGGCGGCTGACCGCCCTGGGGATACCGACCAACAATACGATCTCGCTCGTGATCCCCCAGTTTCTGGCCTGCATGTCGGCGGTGGCCGAGGGATTGAGGGAGGCCCGCGCCGCCGGGGTCGACCTCTCCGGCTGGCGCTCGGTCATCACCGCCATGAGCTCGCGCTTCGGGACTCTCGGCGATCTGCACCACCAGGCCGCCGAGCGCGGGATCGCGCTCAGCGAGACCGACGTGCGCTGGGCGGAGATCGCCCTGATCAAAAAGGCCTGCACATTGGTCCGGAGCCACCCGGCGTACCGCGGCAAAATGCTCGTGAGCTCCATGCGGGTGAGCCCCATCGTCGGCGGCGAGGCCCATGTCTGGCACCTGGAGAAGCTGGCCGGGGCCGACCTCGTCTTTACGCTCCCGCCCGCGTTTCTCGAGGCCCTGCTTCTCAAGACCCCGAATCTGGAGTTCACGCGCCAGTTCGAAGAGCCGGTGCCGGGCCCCGTCCTTGAAAAGCTGCTCAAGATCCCCTATTTCGAAAGGGGGCTGCGCGAGGACGGCTACGCCCCCGCCGAGTTCAACACCCACCCGGCGCTGCTCTCCACCGCCCGGGACTTCTGCGTCGCCACCCAGGGAATGGTCGAGTTCGTCGCCGCCCGCATCGCCGCCGCTGCCGCACGGTAGGAGAAGTGCCATGGCCCTGACGCCGCCTGCGGGGGACCCCGCACCGATCGCCGAACCGATCCTGCTCGGGATCTACCGCAACATCTACGCCACCCGACGCTTCGAGCTCACCTGCATCGAGCTCTACCGCCAGGGGCACATCCGCGGCTACCTCCACCCGTACCTGGGCGAGGAGGCCGTGGCCGCCGGCGCCTGCGCCGCCCTGCGCCCGGATGACTACATCGTCAGCACCCACCGCGGCCACGGACACTGCATCAGCAAAGGCGCCGACCTCAGCCTGATGATGGCCGAGATCACCGGCAAGGCCACCGGCTACTGCCGGGGCCGCGGCGGATCGATGCACATCTCGAGCAAGCAGGTGAACAACCTCGGCGCCAACGGGATCGTGGGCGGCGGGATCCCGATCGCCGCAGGGGCCGCCATGGGAATCATGGTGCGGCAGACCGACCAGGTGGTTGTCGCCTTCTTCAGCGACGGCGCCTCCAACAACGGGGTTTTCGCCGAGTCCCTCAACATGGCCGGGATCTTTCGGCTGCCGGTGATCTTCATGCTGGAGAACAACCACTACGCGGTATCGACCCCGATCGAGTGCGCCACCGGCTGCTGCGACCTGGCCGGCCGGGGGCCGGCCTACGGGGTGCCCGGCATCTGTGTGGACGGGAACGACGCCGTGGCCGTCTACCACGAAACCCTGCGGGCCGCCGGACGCGCCCGCCGCGGCGAGGGCCCGACCCTGATCGAAGCCAAGACCTTTCGCCACGGCGGCCATCACGTGAACGATCCGGGCCTTTACATGGACCCGCAGGCGCTCGCGGAGTGGAAGGCGCGCGACCCGCTGACCCTGATGAAGCAGGTCATCGCCGACCCCTCGAAGACCCGGATCATCGAGACCGAGGTCGAATCCGAGCTGGAGGCGGCGGTCGCCTTCGCCCTCCGCAGTCCCGAGCCGGATGTGGCGGAGTTCATCGCCGGCATCCCGGAGCACTGAGCCGGGCCGGGGTTGCCACCCATCGGAAGGAAAGCGACACCATGGTGGAAATGATGTACCGCGAGGCCCTGCGCCGGGCCCTGGACGAAGAGATGCAGCGGGACCCGCTGGTCTTTTTGATGGGGGAGACCATCGCCGAGCGCGGGGGCTCCTACAAGGTCACCGAGGGTCTTTGGCAGAAGTACGGGTCCCGGCGGGTGATCGACACCCCCATCGCCGAGGCCTCCTTCACGGGCATGGCGGTGGGCGCCGCCCTGGTGGGCTGCCGGCCCGTGGTCGAAATCCTCTTCGTCGACTTTGCCATGCTGGTCATGGACCAGATCGTCAACCAGGCGGCCAAGATCGAATTCATCTCCGGCGGCCAGGGCAAGGTGCCCATGGTGCTGCGCACGCAAGGGGGCGCGGGCAACGGGCTCGCCGCCCAGCACTCTCAAAGCCTGGAGGCGCTTTTTTACCACATCCCCGGCCTCAAACTGGTCATGCCGGCAACCCCGGCCGACGCCTGCGGCCTGCTCAAGTCGGCCATCCGCGACGATGATCCGGTCATATTCATCGAGCACAAACTGCTCTACATGACGCGCGGGCCGGTCCCGGAGGAGGAGTTCCTCATCCCGCTGGGCAAGGCCGAGATCAAGCGGCCGGGGCGGGATGCGACCCTCATCACCTACTCCCACATGACCTTGAAATGCCTGGAGGCCGCGGCCTTCCTGGAAAAGGAGGGCATCCGGGTCGAGGTGATCGATCTGCGCACCCTCGCCCCGCTCGATACCGAAACCCTCCTCGATTCGGTCCGCCGCACCGGGCGCGCCGTCGTGGTGCACGAAGCCTGCAAGCGCGGCGGGGTCGGCGGAGACATCGCGGCCATGCTGATGGAGCAGGCCTACGACGACCTGGACGGACCGGTGCTGCGGATCGCCGGCCGGAACACCCCCATTCCCTACAATCTGAAGATCGAGCGAGCCTGCGTGCCCTCCGTCGAGGAGATCGTCGCGGGCGTGCTGAGCATTTTGTGAGCGCGGCAAGGAGTGGTTGATGGCATCGCGAATCATCATGCCCCAGGGGGGGCAGGATATCACCGAGGGGCTGGTCGTGCGCTGGCTGAAGCGGGAGGGCGAGGCGGTCCGCCGCGGCGAGGTCATCTGCGAGGTGGAAACCGAAAAAGCCGTTTTCGAGGTGGAGTCCCCGGTGGATGGGGTGCTCCTGAAGATCATCGCCCGCGAGGGCGAGCGGGTCCCGATTTTCGCGACCATCGGCATCGCCGGGGCCCCGGGGGAGGCGGCGGAGGCGGACCGGCTGCTCGAATCCGACGCGCATCCGGCGCCCGCCGTGCAGCTCCCCCGCCTGCCGCATCGCGCGGAGGGTGGGGGGCCGGAACCGCGCCGGTCGGCAGCCTCCGGCAGAGCGCAGAAGCTTGCCGCCGAGAAAGGGGTCGATCTCGCCGCCCTGACCGGCAGCGGCCCCCGCGGCCGGATCACCGAAAAGGATGTCCTGCTCCACGTGGAGAAGCGGCGGCTCCCGGTAGCGGGGCTCAAGGGCCGGGCGGTCCCGCTTTCCGGCATGCGCGCGGCCGTCGGCCGCCGCATGCTGCGCAGCAAGCAGACCATCCCCCATTTCTACGTGACGGTTTCGGCCGATATGACCGCCGCCCTGGCCTTGCGGCAGCGGCTCAAGGAGGCCGAGCAAGCCGAGGTGACCGTCACCGACCTCATTGTGAAAGCGGCCGCCCTGGCCCTGGCCGCCCACCCCCGGGTCAACTGCCGGATCGAAGGGGAGCGGATCGTCTACTTCGATGACGTGACGGTCGGCATCGCGGTCAGTTTAGAGGAGGGGGTCGCGGTGCCGGCCCTGGCCGGGGCCGACCGCCTGGCCCTGACCGACCTCGCCCGCCGATCGCGCGAGCTCACCCGTCTGGCCCGCGAGGGGCGCCTGCAGCCGGCGGAGCCGGCCGGCTTCACGGTCAGCAATCTCGGGATGTTCAACGTCGAGAACTTCATTGCCATCATCAACCCGCCCGAGGCCGCGATCCTGGCCGCCGGCTCCGCACAGAAACGGCCGGTCGCGGCCCCCGACGGCCGCCTGGCCGTGCGGGAGATGATGACGATGACCCTCTCCATCGACCACCGGGCCGTGGACGGGGCGCTCGCCGCCGCCGCCGCATTCATCAACGCCGTCAAAGAGGGGCTGGAGCAGCCGGAGCGGCTCCTCTGAGCCGGCCGGGGTCTGGATCGCCGGCTGTTCACGGTCGACCCGGGAAGCCCCGGGGAGATCAAATCTGTGGGTGTCCCGCCGGGGCGGGACCGCGATGATCGTGGCTGGAGCCTACTCCGCCGAAGTACAGGCTACGAAGGCCGGGAGCCACTCCCACAAGGGCGAGACGTCATTGCCGACAGGATGGCGCTGAGCGCCAAAACCCACTTTTTACGAGGACGTCAAAATGAAACGCGCGCTCAGGCGGGAGCGGCTTGCGGGAGGCGGGTGTTTTTGAAGAGCGCCGGCGCCGCCAGCAGAATGAGGGCATCCCCCACCGGGCCTTCAAAGAGGAGCATGACCGCAGAG
>JALOOS010000066.1 GCA_025454275.1 Desulfobacterales bacterium
GCAGGCGGTGTGAGACACCGTCGAGGATGGCGACGAGCGCGGACGCAGGCCCGAGCCACCAGACGCCGTTTACGGATGGGCACTATACTATAAACCGAGAAAATATCAACGATAATTTCTAGTGCGGCGAAGAGTCCCGAGATGAGCCGGGAAGGCGTGCTGAGCGGGTGATGGGATCGATGCAGCTCCTGGTGCAACTCCTCAAAGTCGTCTCGGTCCTGGCCGGGGCGGCCATATTGGGCAACTGGTTCCTGGCCGAGTTGCGCAAAGCCCGCCTGAAGAAGCTTCCCTGGTATACCCCCTACCTGAGCCCGCCGGGCCTCCTCATTCTGGCCGCGTGCATTCTGCCGGTGATATACTGGCTGGCCCTCCGATAAAAGCGGCTGCAGAACCCCGTCCAAGTACACAAGCAAGCTCTAACCGGCAGCCTGAGAGGTCCCCTCCCGCCGCAACGGGAACAGGCAACGCCGCCTTGGGCGGAAAAGATCGGGGTTTTACGTCCCCCTCAGATTTGATCCAGGAACCTTCGGGCCGGGTATTCGAACTCGCGGGTTTCAACCTCAACCGAGCGTTCCCCGCCCTCCTCGGACAAGGTGACCGCCACGTGCCCCCCGGCACCTTCGAACGAAATGCAGCAATCGTTGCGCCCGGTCTGAACCAGCCCCTCGCCGCCTTTTCCGAAAAAACGCTCGGCCGCGCCCAGGACCTCCGCGGAGCTGCGCCGGGTCAACTTCGATATTCTTAGCATTGGATAGACCCCCTTCCCTTCTATTCCGCCGGCGCCGGCCGGCATCAGCTCATAATAACGCCGCCTCGCCGGCGGACAAGCCGGGAAGGCGCCGCCTCAAGATTGCCGCGGCGAGGGCCGATAGTTAAGGGAGAGACGCGCAGCGGCTAACCCCGCTTCGCCACCCACCGCCCGAGGAGGCCTCGATGACTGACAACAATTTGGTATTTTTGGAAAATTTAGAATGGTTCGACGAAACCGGCCGTCAGATCGTGCACCGCCTGCCGCAGTCCGGCTCCGGCGAGATTAAGTTCGGGGCCCAGCTGACCGTGCGGGAGAGCCAGGCGGCTATTTTTTTCTATAAAGGCAAGGCGGTGGGGGCCTTCGGGCCGGGCCGCCACACCCTGAAAACCGGCAACATCCCCATTCTGACCAAGCTCGCGAGCATCCCCTGGGCCCTCACGAGCCCCCTGCGGGCCGAGGTCTATTTCGTCAACCTGAAGGTCTTTACGAACCTCAAGTGGGGGACGCGCGAGCCGGTCGCCTTCAAGGATGCCGAGCTCGGCCTGGTGCGCCTGCGGGCCTTCGGGGTGTTCAACCTGCAGGTGGTGCAGCCGGTCCTCTTCATCAACAGCCTCGTGGGGACCCAGGGGATGTTCACGACCGAGGAGATCGAGGAGTATCTGAACCGTGTGATCGTCTCCCGATTCAACGACTACATGGGCCAGACGCTCGACTCGCTGCTGAACCTGCCCGCAAAATACGATGAGCTCTCCGAGGGGTTGAGCCGCCGCCTCGCAGAGGACTTCAGCCACTTCGGGATCCGCTTGACCCACCTCTACACCAATTCGATCACCCCGCCGCCGGAGGTCCAGCAGGCCATCGACGACCGCAGCCGTCTGGGGGTCTTCAAGGACATGGAAAAGCTCATGCAGATGAAGGCCGCCATGGCCATGGAGAAGGCCGCCCAGGGAGGCGAGGGCGGGGCCGGGACGGGGATGGGCACCAGCCTGGGGCTCATGCTGCCGGCGATGTTCGCGCAATACTTCAGCGCCGCAAAACCCGGCACAGCGCCGCTCCCGTCCGAACCCCGCACCCCCTGCCCGGAGTGCAAAAGCGAGGTGCCCGCGGATTCGAAATTCTGCCCCCAGTGCGGGCACCAGCTGGTCGTGTTCGAGCAGTGCGCCCGCTGCGGGAAGAATCTCGCGCCGAACGCCAAGTTCTGCCCGCGCTGCGGCCTGGCAATTGAAAGCGCCCCCGCCAGGCGGTTCTGCAAACAGTGCGGGGCGGAGAACCTTGCCGAATCGGTGTTCTGCAACGACTGCGGTGAGAAGCTGTGACCGCGTTCCGCATCGAGTGCCGCTGCCCGCAATGCGGCGCCCCGGCCGCCCTGGAGGAGACCGACCGGGTGGTGGCCTGCCCCTTCTGCCGCGTCCGTTCGGTGCTGACGGCGCGCGACGGCTTCCGTTATGCGCTCCCGGCCCGCAGACCCGCGGGCCGGGAGCTTTTCTACGTCCCCTATTGGCGCTTCAAGGGGTTCATGCTCTTCGCCCGGCCGGAAGAGACCGAGCACACCTTCATCGATATGACCCGGCTCGGGGTCGGCCTGGGAACCCTGCCCCATACCCTCGGCGTGCGGGCGCAGGCCATGAAGCTCAAGTTCGCCACTCCGGAGACGGAGGGGCGCTTTATCCTCCCCATGGGTTCGTTTGACGCGGCACTGGAGGAATTCCAGTCGCGCCTATCCCGCAGCCGCCCGGCGGAGGCGCTCGCCGCCGCCCACCTGGGCGAGGCGATGGGGCTGGTCTTCGCCCCCGTTTACGCGGAGGAGAAGCTTACGGACGGGGTTCTCGATGCAGCCATGGGAAAGGTGCCCGAGGGATGGGAGGCGGTTGCGGCCGGGGCCGGGAGGCTGGAAGCAGGGGTCGGCTTTCTCCCCGCCCTTTGCCCCGCCTGCGGCTGGGATCTCGCGGGCGAACGGGATGCGCAGGTGCTTGTGTGCGGCAACTGCAGTTCCGCCTGGGCCCCGGCCGGCGGGAAGCTGGAGCGCGTCGCGTGCGAATGCCTCAAAACGGCGGGGGCGGAGGATTATTACCTCCCCTTCTGGCTCACCACCTGCGATATCGCAGGCATCGACCTCGCCACCTACGCCGACCTCGTGCGGGTGGCCAATCTCCCGAAAGTTCTCCAACCGGGGTTCGAATCGCGGCGCTTTCTTTTCTGGACCCCGGCCTTCAAACTCAGGGCAGGGGCCTTTCTGCGCCTGTCGGAGAATCTGACCCTCTCCCAGCCCCAGGAGGTGCTCGCCGCGGGTCTGCCCCCGGGCCGGCACCACCCAGCGAACCTTGCCGCGGCCGAGTCCGCGGGGAGCCTGCGGGTGGTTCTCGCCGGGATCATGAAACCCAGAAAGGAGATGGCCGAACTCCTTCCCCGCCTTGCGCTGCGCATCACCGGGCAGCGCCTGGCCTACCTACCGTTTCAAGGGGACCGGCACGACTTCGTTCAGCCCCACACCCGGGTAGCGATCAACAGGAACCTTCTCGCCCTCTCCCGCAGCCTGTAACGTCGCGGCAGCGCTGCTGGAAGCCGCTCCCGCACATGGAGTGGGGGCCTTTCTCCAAGCACACAGCGTCGCCAGCTTTCTGAATTCGGCCTCGGGGTCGGAATCGGAATCGGTATCGTCGGTTTATTTATTTCCGGGGACCCCCGACAAATTTCCAAATCGTGATGCTCGATACCGATACGGATTCCGACACCGGCTCCGGTCGCTGCGCCATCGCGTCCGATATCGGATGGTGTATTACCACCAGGAGAGCCTTCGGTTCATCGAGGCAGGTCGTGTCCGGGTCAGGCAAAGCGCAAGGGGGGATTATGAATCGCCGGCTCCGCCGCTGATCCACGCAAGGAGCTCGGCCGGCTCCGAGAGCAGCAGCCGGGCCCCGGCGGCGGTGAGCTCCGCCTCGGGCCGGAACCCCCAGCGCACCCCGACCGGGAACATGCCCGCCGCCGTGGCGGTTCGCATGTCGACCTCCGAGTCGCCCACGTAGATGCATTCGGAGGGGTCGAGGCCGAACCCGGCTGCGATCTCGCTGGCCGCAGCCGGATCCGGCTTGCGGGGCCGTTCGGGGACGGACCCCAGGACCGTTTCAAAGGGGACGCCGGGGAGCAGCTCCTGCACGAGGTCGCGGGCCGCCTCCTCGGGTTTGTTCGAAAGAACCGCGAGCCGCAGCCCCGCCCGGACAAGCGCCGCCGCCATTTCGATGACACCCGGGTAGGGCCGGGTCTTGCGGGTCCGGCGCTCGCGGTACTCGCGCTGCATCTCGCCGACGAGGCGGACGAGCGCCTCCTCGTCGGCGACCTCGAAGGGCAGCGCGCGGCGCACCAGCAGGGTGATCCCGTCGCCCACGAAATAGCGGTAGGCCTCCACCGGATGGGGCGGCAGGCGGTTCCGTGCCAGGACCGCGTTCATCGAATCCGCGAGGTCCTCGAGGCTGTCGACCAGGGTCCCGTCCAGATCGAAGATGACGGCCTTGAACCGCATCTACACCAGCCCCTGGTCCTGCATGGCATTCACCACCTTGAGGAAGCCCGCGATGTTGGCGCCCATGAGGTAGCTTCCGGGCTGGCCGTATTCCTCGGCCGCCTCGAGGCAGGTACGGTGGATGCCCTTCATGATGAGCTTCAAGCGGCTGTCCACCTCCTCGCGGGACCAGTTCAGGCGCGAGCTGTTCTGGGCCATTTCCAGCCCCGACACCGCCACCCCGCCGGCGTTGGCGGCCTTGCCCGGGGCATAGAGCAGGTCGGCCTCCTGGAACACCGCCGCCGCCTCGAGGGTCGAGGCCATGTCGGCGCCTTCGGCCACCAGTTTCACGCCGCCGGCTGCCAGGCTCCGGGCGTCCTGGCCGTTGATCTCGTTTTCGGTGGCGCAGGGGAAGGCGCAGTCGGCCTTCACCTTCCAGAGCGGGTGGTGGTCCAGGGCGGCGTCCCGCTCGACGAAGACCGCCTGGGAGTACTTGTCGACGTATTCGCCGATCCGCGCCCGGCGGATGTTCTTCAGGCGCTTGACGAAGTCGAGCTTGCCGCGGTCGATGCCCTCTTCGTCGATGATGCACCCGGAGGAGTCCGAAAGGGTCACCACCTTGGCACCCATCTCGATCAGTTTTTCCACGGTGTGCTGGGCCACGTTCCCGGAGCCCGAGACCAGGCAGACCTTGCCGGAGAGGCTCTGGCTGCGGGCGGCCAGCATCTCGGCGGCGAAATAGACGAGCCCGTAGCCCGCCGCCTCCCGCCGCACGAGGCTTCCGCCCCAGTTCAGGCTCTTGCCCGTGAAGACCCCCGTGAACTCGTTGCGCAGGCGCTTGTACATCCCGAAGAGGTAGCCGATCTCGCGCGCCCCCACCCCGATGTCGCCCTCGGGAACGTCGGTGTAGGGGCCGATGTGCCGGAAGAGCTCGGCCGCGAAACTCTGGCAGAAGCGCATGACCTCGTCGTCGGATTTCCCCTTGGGGTCGAAATCCGCCCCGCCCTGCCCGGCCCCGAGGTTGAGGGTCGTGAGGGCGTTCTTGAAGACCTGCTCGAAGGCCAGGAACTTCAGGATGCTCAGATTGACCGAGGCGTGGAAGCGCAGCCCGCCCTTGTAGGGGCCGATGGCGCTGTTCATCTCCACCTGGTAGCCGCGGTTGACCCGCGCCTGGCCGTGGTCGTCCATCCAGGGGACGCGGAAGGTGATGATCCGCTCGGGCTCGACCAACCGCTCCAGGATCGCGTTGCGCCGGTACTCGGGGTGCCGGTCCAGCACCGGCTTGACGGAATCGAACACCCCCCGGACGGCTTGCTGAAATTCCTTCTCGCCCGGATCGCGGGCGGTCACTGTTCTCAGGATATCGGACATGGGAGACCTCCTTTTCTGAGCTGCCGTCGCGAAAAACCGTTTCAGGCGTCGATGATGGCGTGGGCCTCGTCGCGGAAGGCCTCCATCACGTAGGGGATGCCCGTGACCTTGGCGCACTCCTCGGTGAGTGCGACCAGATCCTGCCGGCTGATGAAGGGCAGCTGCCAGCTGCGGGTGCCGGCCATCAGCTGCTGGAGCCCCACGCGGATCTTGTCGACGGCGTTGAAGATCCCGATCGCCCCGAGCGGGAAGCTCTCCACCTCGGCGCCGTACTTGTCCTTGAGCACCTCGTAGTTCATGAAGATCTCCTCCTTGGTCATGCCGTAGCGCGACACCGTCTTGGGGAGACCCTCGTCCTCGCCGCGCAGCCATTTCTCGGCATTCTTGCCGACCATGCCGGGGATCATCAGCGCGCGGCCCATGCACACGGCTTTGCAGTAAGGGGCGCCGAGCGCGAGCGCCTTGAAGACGTGGTCCTCGGAGGAGAAGCCCCCGGCGAAGGCGATGTCGGGCACCCACAGCCCGCGGCGGGCGAGGCGTTCGCAGAGGTCGTGGGCCATGGCGTGCAGGTAGAGCGAGGGGATGCCCCACTCGACCATCATGCGCCAGGGGCTCATCCCGGTCCCGCCGGGGGCCCCGTCGATGGTGAGCAGGTCGATCTTCGCATCGCTCGACCAGCGGATGGCCATGGCGAGCTCGCGCATGGGGTAGGCCCCGGTCTTGAGGGTGATGCGCTTGGCGCCCAACCGGCGGATGCGCTCGACCTCCTGCATGAACCCCTCGCGGTCGATGAAGCCCAGCCGCGAGTGGCGCTCGAACTGCTTGAGCGGGCCGGCCTTGAACGCCGCCTGGTGGGCGGGCAGCTCGGGGTCCGGGGTGACGATGTAGCCGCGCTTCTTGAGCTCGAGCGCGCGGGTGAGCGAGTTGACCTTGATCTCGCCCCCGATGCACTTCGCCCCCTGGCCCCACTTGAGCTCGATGGTTTCCACCCCCAGCCGGTCGATCACGTATTCGGCCACCCCCAGGCGGGTGTCCTCGACGTTCAGCTGCACGAGGATGTCGCCGAAGCCCTCGTGGTAGCGTCGGTACTCGCGGACGCGGCGGTCCATTTCGGGCGATTTGACGACCTTGCCCTGCGCGTTCAGCTCGAGCCCGGGGTCGATGCCGCAGACGTTCTCCCCGCAGACGATGGTGATCCCGCTGATGGCGGCCCCCACCGCGAAGTGCTCCCAGTTCTTGCGGGCGATGTCGGTGCTGCCGAGGGCCCCGGTGAAGATCGGCACCTTCATCTTGACCCGGTTCTGCGCCCCGTAGGCGGTCTCGGTGCTCACGTTGGGAAAGGTGGCGCGGTCCGGGTCGGCCTCGATGCCCTTCGCCCCCATCGCATAGCCGTTGATGTTGAGGTGGGAGTAGTCGACCGGGTAGTCCTTGTCCGCTCCTGCGGTGACACTGCCGAAGGGCTCGGGGTAGAGCACCTCCCGCCCGCGGAACGTGGCGCGGAACATGTCGCAGTTGCCGCGGCAGCCGTCGATGCAGCGGCTGCAGATCCCCGACTGGGGCACGACGTTGCGGGAGCGGTTTCCGGTTTGAAGCGCGTCATTGGCATTCGGTCGCTGCAGGTTCATGGGCATCTCTCCTTTGCCTCGAAATGGGTGACTTAGATGCCCGCTTTTAGATGGGCCCCTGGTCAAAGTCAAGGAGTTCTGGCACCCGCGGCAGGGCGGTGGTAAGAAGGTTGCAAGCGTCCGCCGAAAGGGTTTGGGAGAGACACATGGAGAGAGGCGACCTGAGTGCATGGATCGACCGGTTTCTGAACTTCCTGCTGGTCGAAAAGGGGGTGTCCAAGGCCACGCTCGACGCGTACAGCCGGGATCTTCTGCGCTATGCGGAGTCGCTGAGGCGGGCCGGCCGATTCGACGCGGGTATGGAAGACGCCCCGCTGATCTTGAGGCACCTGATCGATCTGCGCAGCGCCGGACTGGGGGCGCGCTCCCGGGCCCGGCATCTGGTCGCGATCCGGGGCTTCTATCGCTTTCTCGCCCAGGAGAAGCTCATCGCGGCCGATCCCGCCAAGCTGATCGACCTGCCCAAGACGAGCCTCAGGCTGCCCGATGTGTTGTCGGTGGAGGAGGTCCGCCGGCTGCTCAACGCCCCGGAGAGCGGGACCCCCCAGGGGATCCGGGACGCCGCCATGCTCGAGCTCCTCTACGCCGCCGGCCTGAGGGTATCGGAGCTGGTCGGCCTCAGGCTCCAGGACATCCACCTGGATGCGGGCTTTGTGCGCGTGATGGGCAAGGGGTCCAAGGAGCGGGTGGTCCCGATCGGCCAGTTCGCGCGGGAGAAGACGCTCTTTTATTT
>JALOOS010000324.1 GCA_025454275.1 Desulfobacterales bacterium
GACCGCCTCTTCCACCTCTTTTCCCGCCGTGGAATATATCAGGTCGGCCGCCCGGCGGTAGGTGTCGGCCGATTCAGCCCATATTTTCTCCAGGTCCTGTTCGAGCGTGGTTCCCGCGTTCACCCGCGGCCGTTCCGCAAGGCGCACCCGCCTGGCCAGTTCCGCCACCGGGGCGGTGAGCAAAATCACGAGGCCCGTGCCGCGCAGCAGGTCCCGGTTCCACTCGTAGCGCACGGTGCCGCCGCCGAGACAGACCAAGGCGCGGCTGAGCCTGACGAAGTCCTTGCAGATGGCGTATTCAAGTTCGCGAAAGGCCACCCATCCCCTTTCCGCCACCAGCCGGTGAAAGGAGTACCCCAGGCGCCGGTCCATCTCGCGGTCCACATCGTAGAAGAGAAGATCCAACGCTTCGGCCAGATGCAGGCCGAGGGTGGTCTTGCCCGAACCGATCATGCCGCTGAGGTAGATGTTGCCGGAAGAGGGGGTCATTCAGCGCTCGAATATCTTGAGGTTGCAGAAGCGGTCCCCGCGGCCGATACGCACCTTGTCGATCATCTCTTTCTGTTGCTCGTGGGTCGGCATATGTCCTCATCTGCAGGCGTTGGTTGGTTGATCAGTCGGCGCCTCCGGGGGGTACCCGCGCGGCAGCCACCACCGCGTGTACGATGGCCGGGTTCACCCAGGTGTCGATGCTGCAGCCGTTGGCCAGGAAGAAGCGTTGGTTTCCGCCCAGGCGGACCCCCTCGCGCACGTGGGCTTTCATGAAGGCCGGCGAGCGGCGGGTCAGCAAGGCCTGGTCGATCCCCCCCATGAGGCATCCGCCGAAGCGCTGCCGGACCGACTCCAGGGAAGGCCCCTTGGGGCCGCGGTCCCACCAGCTCAGCACACTCACGGGAAAATCGAGGCAGTCCTCCATGTAAAGGTCCTCGCCGTGGATATGCGCCGTGTTCATGGGGGCGAGCCCCTGCACGGCGCGGAAGACTTTCATGGCATAAGGTTTCACGAAGGTCAGGAAGAGCTCGCGGCTGACGATCTCCCGGGCGGCGGGCACCGACATGAAGATGCCCGAGGCCCCGATGCTCAGGGATTTCTTGGAGTAGGCGATGAGGTTGTCGGCCACCCGGTCCAGGGCATCGTGCAGGGCCTGTGGCTCCTCCAGCGCCAGATGCTCCATCGCCTCCCCCGCCAGCGTGCGCCGGATGCTTTGCCAGGGGTCGAAGACCGTGTCGATGAAGTGGGCCCGCCCCTTGATCTCCCGGGTGATGATCGAGAGCGCCTTGAACTGCTCGCGCCAGTCGGAGCGCTCCACATCGAAACGGGTGAAGCGTTCCAGGTCCTCTCGGGTGTGCACCGCGTCAAGTCCGACCGGCGCCGGGTAGTAGTAATCGCTCATCACCTTCAGAAAGTCGAAGTCGTAATGGCGGAAATACTGCAGCGTCAGGCGCGCGAACTGCTCCCCGTCGGCATGCTGCACGCCGAAATGGTACCACAACGAAATCGGGGGGTAGTCCACCCCCTCGCCTTTCAGGACACGGTCGACGCGTTCAACTTTGTTCATCGTGAGATCCCCGCTCGGTAGGAGAGGGGGCTCATCGGGTCCGTCGGGCGGCCCCGGACGGACCCCCTTTTTGTAGGCACAGAGGTGGTGGCCGATGGCCAAACGTCGAGATGGCGGCGCTCACAGCGACTCTTTTTCTTCATAGACGTTGCAGATGCAGCAGAGAAAGGTGGCCGGTTCCGAATCGCTCAGGTTGCGCATGCCGTGGGGCTGCAGGCTGGGGATCACCACGGCGGTGCCGGGGCCGCAGACGGCGGTCTTGACGCGTTCGTCGGTCTGCGGGTCGTATTCGTAGCACTCGAAACGGCCGGTCAGGATGTACATGGTCTGGATATAAAAATGGTTGTGGATCGGAATCTCGCCTCCGGGTTGCGCGGTGAAAAGGCGCAGGCCGTATTCGGGGGAGCCGTGCCCGTCGTCTCCGAATTTGGACAACCAGCGCACGCTGATGCCCTTGACCGCGTAGGGTTTGCCCCGGTAGGGGAATGTGGCGATCGGGACGTCGTGAACGTCCTTCCAGTCGACGATCTCCATGGGCTGCTCCTTCATCGGAAATGGGGGCGATCATTGCCCCGGGGATGCGAGAGTGTATTCACAGCCGGGGAAAGTTGCAAGGCGAATTTCGCTCCGCCGCGCCGTCCCTACCGGGTTCAGCCGAGCAGCTGCAGTGCGACGCGGCAGTGGGTTTCGACCGCAAGCAGCATCAGCTCCTCCTTGAAGTCGAACTTCGAGTTGTGCAGCGGCGCCGCCCCCTCGCGCCCCACCCCGAGGCAGTAGAAACAGCCCGGGACCCGTTTCAGGAAGAACGACATGTCCTCGCCCCCCATCGTGCGCTCGGGCTCCACGACCCGCTCCGCGCCGACGACCGCCGCCGCCGCGCGCCGGACGACACCGGCCATGGTGTCGTCGTTGACGGTCGGAGGGTAGCCGCGGCGGAAGGTGAACTCGTAGGCGGCACCCATGGCCGCGCAGACCCCGGCGACGACTTTCTCGAGCCGTTCCGCCCACGAGTTCCAGATCGC
>JALOOS010000067.1 GCA_025454275.1 Desulfobacterales bacterium
GCGCTTTTGACCATTCCGGCCACGAGGATCGCGTAGAGCACGCCGACCAACCCGATTAACGTACACACCAATGGTAGATAATTCATCCTCTCCTCCCTGCTGTCATGAGTTTAACGCGTTACGGGTAGCTGGATTGACGTTGAACTGGTTCATTCCCACCTTCGTCCCCTTGACGAGAATGGTGACGACGGCATCCCGGGCCCGCTGGATGACCGACGGCAGCAGTTCCGCTTCCTCGCGATCAAACCGATCCAGCACGTAGGCTGCCACATCCTTTCCGGTACCGGAGCGCCCGATGCCGAGCCGCAGACGGGTGAACTCCCCGCCGCCCATGGCATCGATCACCGACCGCAACCCATTGTGTCCGCCGTGCCCTCCTTTCGTTTTGATTTTCAGGCGACCGAACGCCAGATCGATATCATCGTGAACGACCAGGATGTCCTGGACAGGGATCTTGAAAAAATCGGCAAGATGGCGCACCGGCGGCCCGCTGCGGTTCATGAACGCCAAGGGCTTCGCCAGCACCACCTCCACCGCCTCCACCCGGCCCCGCCCGAAAACCAGGTCGAACTTCTGCCGGCCGAGGTCGATCCCGAACTCCGCCGCCAGTCGATCGACCACCCGGAACCCGATATTGTGCCGGGTGGCGCTGTACTGCGCGCCCGGGTTGCCCAGCCCGACCACCAGCCGCTGCCTTCCCGGCGCATCCGAACCCGAATCCATACCTCATTCCGCATCCGCAGGCGCTTGCCGGCGGACGGGCGATCATTCGCCGGTCGTGGCGGCTTCCGCCGGTTTTTCCGCCGCCTCGCCCTCCGCCGCTTCGGCCTCCGCCGCGGCCGGGGCTGCCTCCGCTTTCTGGCTGACGACGGTGAGCACCGTGTAGTTGTCCCCCGGCGCCCGCTCCACCCCGGCCGGCAGCGCGATGTCGTTCACGTGCAGGGTGTCGCCCACCCCCAGCTCGGTCACGTCCACCTCGATCTGGCCGGGGATCTCGCGGGGCAGGCAGAGCACCTCGATCTCGCGTTCGATGATCTGGAGCATCCCACCGAACTCCTCGCCCTTGGCCTTGCCCTTGGTCACCACGGGCACCATGACCTTGAGTTTGCGGTCCATGGCGATCTCGTAAAAATCGACGTGCAGGAACTGCCCGTTCACGGGGTGGCGCTGGAGTTCCTTGATGATAGCGGTTCTGGCCGTGCCGGCCCCGTTTTGCAGGTTCAGGGAGACGATCGTCCGGCGCACGCTGCCCTTCTGCACGGCACGCTCGAAATCCCTGCCGTTGACGGTCAGCATGACCGGCGCGACGGCCCGGCCGTAAAGCACGGCGGGAATCAGCCCCTGCTGACGGAGGCGGCGCGCAGGGCCGTTGCCGACCCCGGTTCGGACGGTGGCGTTCAACTCAAGCTGTTCCAAAGGGAAACCCTCCTTATCGATTGATCATCGGAGCGGCGCCGATGCGCCGTCACACAAAAAGCGACGTAACCGAATCGCCGTGGTAGCTGCGGATGATGGCCTCGCCGACCAGGTCGGCGATCGTGAGCACGTGGATCTTCTTGCACGATTCGGCCTGGGATTTCAAGGGAATGGTATCGGTGACCACGACGCTTTTCAGCGCCGAATCCTGGATGCGGTCCACCGCCGGGCCGGAGAGCACCGGGTGGGCGCAGCAGGCGTGAATCTCCCGCGCCCCCTCCCGCGACAGCGCCTGGGCCGCCTCCACGAGGGTGCCGGCCGTGTCCACCATGTCATCCAGGATCACCGCCACCTTGTCGCGCACGTTGCCGATGACGGCCATGGCCTTGGCCTGGTTCGGAGCGGAGCGGCGCTTGTCGATGATCGCCAGGTCCGCATCCAGGCGCTTGGCAAAGGCCCGGGCGCGTTCGACTCCGCCCGCATCCGGGGAGACGATGGCCAGGTCGTGGTCGAAGTGGGTGCGGATGTACTTGATCAGCACCGGGGCGGCAAACAGGTTGTCGACCGGTATATTGAAGAACCCCTGGATCTGCCCCGCGTGCAGGTCCATGGTGATGACCCGGTTGGCGCCGGCCACGGTCAGCATGTCGGCCACGAGCTTCGCGCTGATCGGCACCCGCGGGGCGACCTTCTTGTCCTGGCGGGCGTAGCCGTAGTAGGGGACCACGGCCGTGATGCGGCGCGCCGAGGACCGCTTGAGGGCATCGATCATCAGCAGCAGCTCGACCAGGTTGTCGTTGACCGGCCGGCAGGTGGACTGGATGACGAACACATCCTTGGAGCGCACGTTCTCGTTGATCTCGATCTGGATCTCGCCGTCGCTGAACGTCGTCACCTTGACACCGCCGAGGGAGATGTTCAAATAGGCGCAGATCTTTTTCGCCAACTCCGGGTTCGAGTTGCCTGAGAATATGATGATGCCGTTGTTGTCCATGCCGCCACCGTCACCTGCGTGGAATGCCGCCTATCGGCGTTGCCGGGAGGCCCCGCCCCGCCGCCGCCCCCCGCACCGGGCGCCTGTTCGCATTTGGCTGGGGCGGGAGGATTCGAACCTCCGAGTGCAGGAACCAAAGTCCTGTGTCTTACCACTTGACGACGCCCCACGAAACATCCGCCGCCGGGCGAGGCGCTGGCGCTGCGTCGAGGGCGCACCGCCGATGAAGCCCTTCAGCGCTGCCGGATCAGCGTCAGCGGGCCGGTCAGCAGCGGCGCCGCGAAAAAACGCCATCCATTCTCCCCTGCCAGCCCTCTCAAGACCCGCCGGGTCTCTCCCGCGTCAGTGAACAGTCCGAAGACACTGCCCCCGCTGCCGCTCATGAGCGCTCCGAGCGCTCCCGCCTGGAGCAGCCGGCGCTTCACCGCAGCGATTTCCGGATGCAGCGCCAGGGTCACCGTCTCCAAATCGTTGCACAGGTGCCGCGCCGGATCGAAACCTTCCTTTTTAAAGCGAGCTTTTGTAAGTTGTTTTGGGCAATTTGTCAATCTCAAATTCAGGTTCCGGTAAACCGCCGGGGTGGATACGCCAAACGGCGGGCAGGCCAAAAGGAGGTGATAGGCCGCGAGGTTCGGGCAGGGTTCGAGGATGTCGCCGACCCCGGTGGCGAGCGCCGGGCCCGCTTCGAGGAAAAAGGGCACGTCGGCCCCGAGACGGCGCGCCAGGCGCCTCAAGCGCCGGGGCGACAGGGGATTCCCGCTCAGGTGGTTGAGGCCGAGGAGCACGCTCGCCGCATTGCTGCTGCCGCCGCCCAGGCCGGCCGAGACCGGAATTCGCTTGCGAAGGGTGATCGCGACCCCTCCGGCTTGCCGCGCGGCGCGGAAAAAAGCGACCGCCGCCCTCACGGCCAGGTTCCCCTCGTCACAGGGCAGGGCGGGGTCGGAGCAGGCGATGCGGATCGCAGCCGCCGGCCGCAGATCGATCTCGTCGAAGAGGCCGACGCGGCACATGAGCGAGAGCAGGCGGTGGTAGCCGTCCGCGCGCCGGCCCGTAACGCGCAGGAACAGGTTGACCTTGGCCGGGGAGAGGATGCGCAGCCTCATGGCCGGCGCAGCGAAGGGGTGCCGATCTTCACCCTTTTTCCTTTACGTAGAGGATCCGCAGATCGTAGAGGATGCTCTTCAGCATGCCCTCCTCATCGGCGCTCAGATTGCCGGAGGTCTTCTGCTGGAGCATGCTCAAAATATCGATGGTCTGCTTGGCCATGGGCAGGTTCTTTTCGGCCTTGCCGGAGACGGGGTCCTCGATCACGCCCAGGTGCACCAGGGCCGAGGCGTTCAACGAGGCCACGAACGTGGGGAAATTGATCTCCGGCAGGGGCGCCTGCGGCTCCCGCTCCCGGGCCGCGGGCGCCTCTTGTGCCGGCTGCTCGGCGGGTTCGGCGCGGGGCGGCTCCTCCGGCCGGCCTTCCGGGGAAAACATCCGGCGGTCCTTGACGACAAAGCCTTTTTCCTTTTCTTCCGACATAAGGCCTCCTTGCGGGATGAAATACGACGAGGGCCTACTCCACCTTCCCGAATGCGAACTTGCTGATCAGCGACTCGATATCGAGCGGGGATTCGGTCTCCACGATCAGATCGCCCGGTCTCAGCACCTTGTCCGACCCCCCGGGGGAGAGCTGGATGAACCGGTCCCCCAGCAGCCCGGCGGTTTTGACCGAGGCGATCGTGTCGTCCTGGAGCACGATCCCCTCCCGCACCTTCAATCGGACCAGCGCCACCAGGTCCGCAGGGTCCAGACGGATGGCATCGACCTGCCCGACCTGAACGCCGGCGATCTCCACCTGGGCGCCGGTTTTCAGACCGGTGACCGCCTTGAAGCGGGCATTGAGGATATAGTGCTTGTCGCCCAGCACCTGCACCTCGCCCAGCCGCAGCGTCAGGTACCCGATGCACAGCACTCCGAGCAGGACGAAAATGCCCACTCCCAGCTCGACCGATGATTGTTTCATGACGCCTCCCGGCTCTGGTAGAATATCGTTTTGCCCTGCTCCGCCGCGGCCACCAGCTCTTCCAGGCTGCTGTCGACATCGGCCTGGGCGACCCCGGCGCTGACGTTGAAGTCAAACCCCTTCAGGGCCTCTCCGGCACTGTGGTGGAGGTGGCTGTTCATGGTCCGCGCGAGCTTGTGGTAGAAGTCCCGCGCCCGCGCCTTGTCGGTGTCCGGCAGCACCACCATCATCTTGTTGATGCCGAAGCGGAAACAGGTGTCGGTGATGTAGGTGTTCTGGATCACGTGGCCGGCAAAGGCCTTGAAGAGCGCCTGGCCGGCCATGTGGCCTTCGATCCGGTCGACCCCCTCGAGGCCTTCGACGGCGAGCAGCACGATCGAAAACGGGATGCGAAACCGCTGCAGCCGGCTCATCTCCTGCAGCAGCCGCTTGTGGCCGATGGCGGCGGAGTCGATCCCGGTCAGGTCGTCGTGGGGGCTCTCGAGCCCTTCGACGAAGCGGCGTACCTCGCGGTTGGAGGAGAGCTGGATCTCCTCGGGGGTGCCCTCGATCAGGATCCGACCGTCATCGATCATGGCGACCCGCTGGGAGATGAAAAAAATGTCGGGGATCTCGTGGCTGACCACCACCCCGGTGAAGCCGAGCCGCCGCTGGTAGTCGATGATCATGCTGTGGACGGCGTTCTTGCGGATCGGATCCAGGCCGGTGGTCGGCTCATCGAAGAGCACGATCTCGGGTTCGGTGACGAGCGCCCGGGCGAGGGCCACCCGTTTCTTCATTCCGCCCGAGAGCTGCGAAGGGTACTTGGTCTCGACCGCGTGCAGATCGAGCTGGCTCAGCTTGTCGCGCACCCGCCGGGCCACCTCCGCCGGCGGCAGGGCGTGCCGCTCGGCCAGCGGCAGCGCCACGTTTTCGAAGACATTCAGAAAATCGAAGAGGGCCGTATCCTGAAAGACATAGCTGAACCGGCGCTTGAGGGCGCTTCGCTCGGCGGAGTTCATAGCGGAGCGGGGCCGGCCATCGAAGAGGATCTCCCCCTGATCGGGCTCCAGCAGGCCGATCACATGCTTCAGGAGCACGCTCTTGCCCGAGCCGCTTTTGCCGATGACGGCGGTGATCTCCCCCCGCTGGATGCTCAGGTTCACCCCGTCGAGCACCCTCTGGACGCCGAGCGTCTTGACGACATCTTGCAGCTGGATCAGCGGGGGTGAGGTCATGGCCGGGCGCGCATCAGAGCAGGAAGGTTGTCAGGACATAGTCGGTGACGAGGACCAAGACGCAGGAGATGACGACCGCCTGGGTAGTGGAGAGGCTCACCCCCTTGGCGCCGTACTCCGTGCGCGTGTGGGTGTAATAGCCCTGAAAGCAGCAGACGGTGACCACGACCATCGCAAACACGATCGATTTGATGAACCCGCCGACGATGTCGCTCATTTCAACGCTCGACTGGGCGCGGGAAAAGTAGAAGGCGGGGTTCAGGCCGAGCAGGGCCGAGCCCGACAGGTAGCCGCCGTAGAGCCCGACCACATCGAAAAGAGCGGTGAGCAGCGGAAAGCAGACCAGGGCCGCAGCGATGCGGGGGCTGATCAGGTAGCGCATCGGGTTGATGTCCATGGTCTCCAGCGCATCGATCTGCTCGGAAACCCGCATGATGCCGATCTCCGCCGCCATGGCGGAGCCGGCCCGGGCGATCACCATGATGGCCGTCAGCACCGGTCCCATTTCGCGCACGAGGGAGAGGGCGACGGCGGAGCCCAGGGCGGCCGTAGAGCCGTATTTCACCAGGGCGTAATAGCCCTGCAGGCCGAGCACCAGCCCCGTGAAGACGGCGGTCAGGCAGATGACGAAAACCGACTTCATGCCGATGAAATAGACCTGCTGGCGGATCTTGTCGAACTGGAAGGGCGGCTGGAAAATCAGGAGGAAGCCCCACAGGAAAAAGAGGAACATGCGGCCCATGAGCCGGATGAAGTCCAGGACCTCGCGGCCGACGGCTGCGATCGGGTTCTTCAGAGTGACAATCAGGTCCATACGTGGTAGAGGTCTTTCGGAAAAGGGGCCCGCCTGCGGCGGCCTTGCGCCGGAGATCCGCTCCCGGCCCCCGAAGTCGGCGTTTCCTCAAGCTTTTCTTTATAGAGTCGATCTTGCGACAAAGTCAAGGCCGGAAACCGCCGCCCGCGGATGCGGGAAGCGGTTTTCGTGCTGCTGGGACCCCTGAGATGATCCGCGCGGAAAACCTGAGCAAGAGCTACGGCGGCCGCACGCTGTTCGACCAGATCTCCTTCAGCCTCAACGCCCGGGAGCGGCTCGGCCTCGTCGGCAGAAACGGCCACGGCAAGACCACCCTCTTCCGATTGATCGCCGGGGAGGAGCCGCCCGATTCCGGGGCCGTCGTCATCCCCCGGAACTACCGCATCGGCCATGTGCGCCAGAGCCTGGAGTTCTCCGGCGGCTCGATCCTGGAGGAGGCCGCCCTCTCCCTGCCGCCGGACGCGCGCGACCACCTGTGGAAGGCGGAAAAAATCCTGGCGGGGCTCGGTTTTACCAAGGCGGACCTCGATCGGCCGCCGTCGGAGTTCTCGGGCGGCTACCAGGTGCGTTTGAATCTCGCCAAGGCCCTCGTCTCCGAACCCGACCTCCTGCTGCTCGACGAACCCACCAACTTTCTGGACATCACCTCGATCCGCTGGGTCGAACGCTTCCTCGTGGCCTGGCCACGGGAGCTGATCGTCATCACCCATGACCGCAGCTTCATGGACAAGGTGGTGACCCACGTAATGGGCATCCACCGCCAGAAGACGCGCAAGATCGCCGGCACCACCGACGCCTACTACGGCCAGATCGCCCAGGACGAGGAGGTCTACGAAAAAACGCGGCTGAACGACGAGCGCCGCCGCAAGGAGGTCGAACTCTTCATCACCCGCTTCCGGGCCAAGGCGCGCCTGGCCGGCCTGGTGCAGTCCCGGGTCAAGACCCTTCAAAAGATGGAGAAGAGGGATAAGCTCGAGCGGCTGAAAAACCTCGAGTTCTCCTTCCGCGAAAAAACCCTGCCCGGAAAATCGGCCCTGCAGGTGAAGGGCATCGGCTTCGCCTACCCACCGGATCCCCCCCTCTTCTCCGATCTCTCGATCACCATCACCGCCGGGGAGCGCGTCGCCATCGTGGGGCCGAACGGCAAGGGCAAGACCACCCTCCTCAAGATCCTGGCCGGGGCCCTGACCCCGGACACCGGCGAGGTGCTCTACCACCCGGCGGTCGAAAAAGGGTTCTTCGAGCAGACCCATGTCAGCCACCTCGTCCCCAACCGCACCGTCGAGGAGGAGATCCTTTTCTCCGATGCCGGGGTGGACCGGCAGCAGGCGCGCGATATCTGCGGCGCGATGCTCTTTTCCGGCGACGACGCCCTTAAAAAAATCGGGGTGCTCTCCGGGGGCGAGAAGAGCCGGGTCCTGCTCGGAAAGATCATCGCCACCCCCGTGAACCTCCTGCTATTGGACGAGCCCACCAACCACCTCGACATGGAGTCC
>JALOOS010000325.1 GCA_025454275.1 Desulfobacterales bacterium
TTTGGGTGCATTCAAGCGTTCTCCTGCAACTGCACCGCCGAAAGGCGGATTCCGTGAACACCGGGGCTCGATCGGGAGCGTAGCGACATGAAACAGATCATCCTGGGCACCGCCGGGCACATCGACCATGGCAAGACCTCCCTGGTCCGGGCCCTCACCGGCATCGACACCGACCGGCTGAAAGAGGAGAAGGAGCGCGGGATCACGATCGAGCTGGGCTTCGCCCACCTCGACCTGCCGAACGGCCAGCATGTGGGGGTGGTGGACGTTCCCGGCCACGAGAAGTTCGTGAAGAACATGGTGGCGGGGGCCACCGGGATCGACATCGTGGCCATGGTGATCGCGGCCGACGAGGGGGTCATGCCCCAGACCCGCGAGCACATGGAGATCTGTACCCTTCTCGGCGTGCGCCACGGCCTGGTCGCGCTCACCAAGGTCGATCTCGTGGACGAGGAGATGCTCGAGCTCGCGCAGGAGGACATCAAGGAGTTCGTCCGCGGCAGCTTCCTTGAAAACGCCCCGATCCTGCCCGTCTCCGCCCAGACCGGGCAGGGGCTCTCCGAGTTCGTGTCGGCCCTGGAGGCGCTGAGCGCGCAGGTCCCGGAACGCCCGGCCTCCAGCCTCTTCCGCCTGCCGGTCGACCGCGTCTTCACCATGAAGGGCTTCGGAACGGTCATCACCGGAACCCTGGTCTCCGGCCGGGTGCAGGTGGGGGATGCCATCATGATCTACCCCTCGGGGATCAGCTCAAAGGTGCGCGGCATCCAGGTCCACAACCTGGGTGTGACCGCCGCCGAGGCGGGCCAGCGCACGGCTGTGAACTTCCAGGGGCTCGAAAAGGAGGCGATCAACCGCGGGGATGTGCTTTCGGTCCCCCAGGGGCTCAAGCCGAGCTACATGGTGGACGTCCAGTTCCGCTATCTCGCGAGCAACCCCCGGCCCATCAAGAACCGCACCCGGGTGCGCTTTCACACCGGCACCTCCGAAATCCTCGGGAACCTGATCCTGCTCGACCGCGACGAGCTCGCCCCCGGCGCCGAGACGGCGGCCCAGCTGCGGCTCGACCAGCCGGTGGCCCTCGTGAAGGGCGACCACTTCGTCGTGCGCAGCTACTCGCCCGTGCGCACCACCGGAGGCGGCCGGGTCTTGAACCCCATCCCGCCCAAGCACAAGCGCTTCAAGCCGGAGATCGTCGCGGGCCTCACCGCCATCCCCACCTTCGGCCCGGAGCAGCTGATCGGCTTCCACATCGAGGCCGCCGGCTCCGCCGGGGTCGCCTTCGCCGACCTGCGCCTGATGACGAGCCTTACGGACCGGCAGCTCGACAGCGCCCTCCAGGCCATGATGTCCCACCGCACGGTCATCCAGGTGGACAAGGAGGCCCGCACCTTCATCCACCGCAAGTGCCTCGAAGCCCTCATCGCTGAAACCGCCGAGCACCTGAAGGCCTACCACAAATCGTTTCCGCTCAAATCGGGCATGCTCAAGGAGGAGCTCAAGAGCAAGTTCCCGCCGGAGGCCGACATCAAGGTCTTCAACCTCGTCCTCAACCAGATGATCAAGGACGCCGCCGTGATCCAGGAGGACAAGACGGTCCGCTTGAAGGGCCACAAGGTCTCGCTCGCCGGGGGCGAGGCCGACGTGCGGCGGAAGATCCTCGAGGTTTACCGCAAGAGCGGGCTGCAGCCTCCCTTCTTCCGGGACGTGGTCGACACCCTCAAGGCCGACCCGGGCCAGGCCAAGGACGTCCTCAACCTGCTGATCGAGGAGGGGCTGGTCGTCCGCACCAAGGACGATCTCTTCTTCCACGCCGAGGCGATCCAGGAGCTGAAGAGCCGCCTGGTCAAGTTCCTGGAGCAGAACGGCGAGATCAACCCGGCCCAGTTCAAGGAGCTGGCCGGCGGGGCCTCGCGCAAGTTCCTGATCCCGCTCTTCGAATACTTCGACTCGAAGAACGTCACCCTACGGGTGGGGGACATCCGCAAGCTGCGACGGGGATAAGGATCGGAATCGAACCGAATCAGAGGGATTGAAGGAGGGACGCCGTCACGGTGTCGAGGTAGAGCATGCCGCGCAGGGTCGGCGCCAGGCGGCCGCCGCCGGTGCTTAAAAGCCCCCCGGCGATGAGCTCTTCCGCCGCAGCGGCGAGCGCGGCGGCCGGGCCGGCACCGAACCGCCGCCGGAAATCGGCAAGCTCGACCCCCCATTTCGTGCGCAGGCCGAGCATCACGATCTCCGTCATCTGCTGCGCGGCGCTCAGCTCCTCCATCCCCTCCCGCGGTGCTCTTCCCATCGACACATCCGCCAGGTAGCGCGCAAGGTCGCAGTGGTTCCAGGACCGCCGGGGGGGAAGAAAGGAGTGCGCCGCAGGGCCGAAACCCAGATAGGGCCGATAAGACCAGTACTTGCAGTTGTGGCGCGACACCCAGGCCCCCTCCTCGGCCGCGGGGTCGATCCGGGCAAAGTTGGAGACCTCGTAGTGCGTATAGCCGTTTTCGGCCAGGGTCTGATCCGTGACCAGAAAGAGCTCGGCCACCGCCTCCTCCGGCGCGGGATCGAACTCTCCGGCGCG
>JALOOS010000326.1 GCA_025454275.1 Desulfobacterales bacterium
ATGACCGTCGCCGGCCCGCTGACGGCATCCCCTATGGCAAAGACCCCCGGCCGGCGGGTCTGCAGGGTGTTCGGGTCCACTGCGATCGTTCCCCGACCGGTCGCCTCCGGCGCTTCGGGCCCGGCGGCCCAGTCGAGGTCGATCCGCTGGCCGATGGCCGGAATGAGGGCGTCGCAGTCGATAACGAACTCGGAGCCGGCTTTGGGGACCGGCCGGCGCCGGCCGCTGGCATCCGGGGGCCCGAGCTCCGTCAGCAGGCACTCGAGCCCTGCCACCCGCCCTTCGCGGCCGACCACCCGCGCCGGGGCCGTGAGGAAGCGGATATCGATGCCTTCGGCCAGGGCCGCCTCGACCTCCTCGGCGTAGGCCGGCATCTCCTGCCGGGTGCGGCGATAGACGAGGGTGACCGATGCGCTGCCCAGCCGCAACGCCGTGCGGGCGGCGTCCACCGCCACATTGCCCCCGCCGATCACGACCACCCGCCGTCCGGGGCAGCTCCGAGACCCCAGGTTGACCTCCCGCAGCCACTCGACGGCGTTCCTCACCCCGTCGACCTCGCGCTCGCCGGGGATCCCCGCGTTCAGACCCAGATGCGCGCCGATGGCCAGGATCACCGCGCCGAATCCTGCGGCATTGAGGCTGTCGAGCGTGAAGTCCCGCCCCAGCCGCTGCCCCGCCTTCACCTCGATCCCATGCCGCAGGATAAAAGCGATCTCGCGGTCGAGCACCTCCGGCGGCAGACGGTAGTCGGGAATTCCGACCCGCAGCATGCCGCCCAGCTGCTCCAGGGCCTCGAAGATAGTGATCCGGTAGCCGCGCCGCCGCAGGTAGTAGGCCGCCGTGAGCCCCGCAGGCCCGGAGCCCACCACCGCCACCCGCTCGGGGCGCTCCACGATCTCCGGCAGGGGCAGTGCGGCGAGGTCGACCCGGTCGGCCGCCGCCCGCTTGAGGGTGCGGATGGCGACCGGGGCGTCCACCTCGGCCCGCCGGCAGTGCGCCTCGCAGGGGTGGGGGCAGACCCGGCCCAGCACTCCCGGCAGGGGCAGCCGCTCCATGATCAGCCGCACCGCTTCGACATACTTGCCCTGCCGGATGAGCTGCACATAGCCCTGAACGTTGATCCCCGCCGGGCAGGCGGCAACGCAGGGGGCCCGGTCCTTTTTGTCGATGGCGAAGGTGATGGGGATGGCCTGGGGGAAAGCCCGCCCGATGGCTTGGCGGGTGCCGATGCCCACATCCCAGTCGTTGGGAATGGTCACCGGGCAGACCTTGGCGCACTCGCCGCATCCGGTGCAGACCCCCTCCTTCACGTAGCGCGGCCGGCGGTGGACGGTGACGGTGTAGTTGCCGATGAAACCGCTCACCTCCTTGACCTCGCTGTAGGAATAAAGGGTGATGTTGGGATTCTGGGATACGTCCACCATCTTGGGGGTGCCGATGCAGGCGGCGCAGTCCAGGGTCGGGAAGGTCTTGTCGAACTGGAGCATGTGGCCGCCGATGGTCGACTGCTTCTCCACCAGGAACACCTTGTGGCCGCTGTCGGCGACATCGAGCGCGGCCTGCATCCCGGCAATCCCCCCGCCCACCACCATCACGTCGGGGTGCACCGCGACCGAGCGCGTCTCCAGCGGTTGGTGGCGGCTCACCCGCTGGATGGCCGCCGCGGCCAGGGTCTTCGCCTTGCGGGTGGCGTCCTCCTCGTCCAGGGTGACCCAGGAGACCTGCTCGCGCACCGAGGCCATCTGGAACAGGTAGGGGTTGATCCCGGCCCGCCGGCAGGCCGCCTGGAAGGTCTTCTCGTGCAGCCGCGGCGAGCACGAAGCCACCACCACCCGGTTGAGGTGATGGGTGCGGATGTCGTTTTCGATCATCTCCTGGCCGGGGTCGGAGCACATGAACTTGTAGTCGCGCGCGACGACCACGTGCGGCAGTTTCCGGGCAAAGGCCGCCACCTCTTCGACCCTCACCCGGTAGGCGATGTTGATGCCGCAATGACAGATGTAGAAACCGATTCGAAGCGCCATGGGCCTCACCGTCGCTGGATGGTTGCTCGGGCTGCCGACGATCCGCGACCGTCCAGGGGCGATCGTGGATCAGATGATCCACCGGCTCAGGCGGCACCCGCGGTCAGGGTCTGCACCCAGCCGATCAGCTCGTCCGCATTCAGCGGTTTTTTCAGATAGGCGCCCGGCAACCGGGCGCTCTCCTCCAACGGCAAGTTGCAATAGGATTTCTGATATTGGAGGAAGGTCTTCTGGCCGACACTGGAGACCATGATCACGGGTATCTTTTTAAGCCTCGCGTGTTGCTTGAGCTCCCGATACAGCTGGATCCCCTCCTCCCCGGGCATCGTCACATCCAGGATGATGAGGGCCGGCTTCTCCGCCCTGGCCTTGCGCAGGCCCTCCCGGCGGTCACGGGCGTCGATGGCGTCATAGCCGCAGCCTCCCAGCAGGTTGCAGAGAAACACCCGCAGGTCGGGTTCGTCGTTCACGACCAAGACTTTGATCCGGCGTGCCATACCGCCACCTGGATGGAAGGATGCCTCTGGCCACTCGCTGAAGCAGGAAG
>JALOOS010000068.1 GCA_025454275.1 Desulfobacterales bacterium
CTGCGACGGATCCTCATCCTGATTCCGACCCTGCTGGGGGTCTCGATCATCATTTTCCTGATGCTCCACCTCACCCCCGGCGACCCGGCCGAGCTCCTTTTGGGCGAGCGCGCCTCGAACGAGGCGCTCGCCGCCATGCGCGAACACCTGGGGCTGAACAAGCCGCTCTACGTCCAGTACGGGCTGTTTTTGAAGCGGCTGGTCACCTTCGACCTGGGCGAGACCATCTGGACCCGGCAGAAGGTCTGGATCGAGATCCGCCAGCGCTTCCCGGCCACGATCGAGCTCTCGGTCGCCGCGCTCTTCATCAGCTGCACCCTGGGGATGATCTTCGGGATCATCTCCGCCACCAAGCAGTATTCGATCTTCGACTATCTCAGCATGCTCGGGGCCCTGGTGGGGGTCTCGATGCCGATCTTCTGGCTGGGGCTGGTCTTCATGCTGATCTTCGCGGTGAACCTGGGGTGGCTGCCGATCTCCGGGCGGCTGAGCATCGGGGTGAATCTCGAGGTGATCACCAATTTCTACCTTCTCGATTCGATCCTCACGCGCAACTGGGAGGCACTGCGCAACGCGGCCTGGCACCTCATCATGCCGGCCTTCACCCTATCCACCATCCCGACCGCCATCGTGGCCCGCATGACGCGCTCCTCCATGCTCGAGGTGCTGCGCCAGGACTACATCAAGACGGCCAAGGCCAAGGGGCTCTCCCAGTTCAAGGTCATTTTCAAGCACGCGCTGCGCAACGCCCTGATCCCGGTCGTGACGACGATCGGCCTGCAGTTCGGGGTTCTCCTGGGCGGGGCCATCCTGACCGAGACCATCTTCGCCTGGCCGGGGGTGGGCAAGTGGATGTACGACGCGGTGATGCAGCGCGACTACATGGTGATCCAGAACGGCACCCTCTTCATCGCCGGGCTCTTCGTCGTCATCAACCTGGCGGTGGACGTGCTCTACGCGGTGATCA
Source organism: Desulfobacterales bacterium (assembly GCA_025454275.1). Lineage (GTDB taxonomy): Bacteria > Desulfobacterota > Desulfobacteria > Desulfobacterales > SpSt-501 > SpSt-501. The sequence goes on from JALOOS010000068.1 coordinate 968, forward strand.
ACCCGCGGATCAGCGTCAAATGAAAGCAAAGGGCATGGAGCAGAGGGTTTGGAACAATTACAACACAAGCCTTTTTCAAGCATTTGACCCTATGCCCTCTGCGCTCTGCCATTAAGCAACTGCGCACGGCATACGGTGCACGGCACAGGGTGACGGCCATTTGCTCCCTGCCGTCGACTCAACGGACTCGACAGACTCAATAGACCCAATAGACTCGATGACTCCTAAACATCCCGAAGAGCGCCACCCGATGCTCGACCAGCTGGCGCAGCTGTGGCGGAACAAGACCGCCGTGGCCGGCCTGATCGTGATCACGCTATTCACGCTGAGCGGGATCTTCGCCCCGGCGATCAGCCCCCACGACCCGATCGAGACCGCCCTCTACGACCAGCTCAAGCCGCCGGCCTGGAGCGAGGGGGGCTCGACGAAGAACCTCCTCGGCACCGACGACCTGGGCCGGGACATCCTCTCACGGATCATCTACGGCGCGCGCGTCTCGCTGCTCGTGGCCGTGGTGAGTGTGGGGCTCGCCTTCTGCTTCGGGACCCTGATCGGCAGCGTCTCGGGCTACTACAAGGGCCGGCTCGACAACCTCGTCATGCGCGGGATCGACATCATCCTCTCCTTTCCCTACATCCTGCTCGCCATCGTGATCGTGGCCTACCTGGGCCCCAGCCTGCAGAACGCCATGCTCGCCATCGCCATCACCTATGTCCCGCGCTTCGCGCGCATCGTGCGGGCGAGCGTCCTCGAGGAGTGCGAAAAGGACTACGTCCTGGCGGCCCGGGCCATCGGCGCCCGCGACCTCAGGATCATCTTCATCGCGATCCTGCCCAACTGCATGGGCCCCCTGATCGTCCAGACCACGCTGAGCTTCGCCTCGGCGATCCTGGATGCGGCCGCGCTGAGCTTCCTCGGGCTGGGGGCCCAGCCGCCCACCCCCGAGTGGGGGGCCGACATCGCCCGCAGCCGGGCGCTCATCCTGCGCGCCTCCTGGGTGATGACCTTTCCGGGGCTCGCCATCCTCGGGGCGGTGCTCGGCTTCAACCTCCTGGGCGACGGGCTGCGCGACGCGCTCGACCCCCGGCTGAGGGACTGACCCCGATGGCCGCCGCCCCCCTGCTCGAGATCAAGAACCTGCGGACCTACTTTTCGGTCCGCGGGCACACCGCCAAGGCGGTCGACGATGTCAGCCTCACCATCCAGCCCGGCCAGACCCTCGGGCTCGTGGGCGAGTCGGGCTGCGGCAAGAGCGTCACGGCCCACTCCATCATGCGTCTGATCCCCAGCCCGCCGGGGTGGATCGCCGGGGGGGAGATCCGCTTCGAGGGGCAAGACCTCGCCCGGCTCTCCGAGGCCCGCATGCGGCGGATCCGCGGCAACCGGATCTCGATGATCTTCCAGGAGCCGATGACATCCCTCAACCCCACCTACCCGGTCGGGGACCAGGTCGGAGAGGTGCTCCGCCTGCACACCCGTCTCGGCCGGGCGGAGGTGCGCGAACGCTCGATCGAGATGTTCAAGCTGGTCGGGATCCCGGCGCCCGAAAAACGGATCGACGACTACCCGCACCAGATGAGCGGGGGGATGCGCCAGCGCGTCATGATCGCCATGGCCCTCGCCTGCTCGCCGCAGCTCATGATCGCCGATGAGCCCACGACGGCGCTCGATGTCACCATCCAGGCCCAGATCCTGGACCTCATGAACCAGCTCAAGCGGGAGACCGGGGCGGCGATCCTCTTCATCACCCACGACCTGGGGGTGATCGCGGAGATGTCCCAGCATGTCGCCGTGATGTACGCCGGCCGCATGATGGAGTACGCCGACGCCCGCTCCCTCTACCGCGACCCCAAAAATCCCTACACCGTGGGCCTGCTGGGGTCGATCCCGGTGCTCGGGCGGGAGGCGGCGGGCGGACGCCTGAGAACCATCCCCGGCGTGGTGCCCTCCCTGCTCCAGCTGCCGCAAGGCTGCCTCTTCAGCGACCGCTGCCCGGATGTCTTCGCGGAGTGCCGGAGCGTGGCCCCGGCCATGGTGCCGGTCGGCGAGAACCACTGGGTGAGGTGCCTGAAGTATGCCTGAGCCGCGCACGGAATCCCCCGTCCTCCTCGATGCCCGCGGCATCGTCAAACACTATCCCATCAAGGGGGGGGTGTTCCTGAAGCAGGTGGCGGCGGTCCGGGCGGTGGACGGGGTGAGCCTTGCGATCGGCGAGGGGGAGACCGTCGGCCTGGTGGGGGAGAGCGGCTGCGGCAAAACCACCTTCGGGCGGGTCATCCTGCGCCTCGAAGAGCCGACCGCCGGCGATATCGCCTTCCAGGGCCGGAGCATCCGCGACTGCTCCAAAAACGAGATGCAGGCCCTGCGGCGGGAGATGCAGATCATCTTCCAGGACCCTTTCTCATCCCTCAACCCCCGCAAGCCCGTCGGCCAGATCATCGGCGAGCCCTTGCTCGTTCACGGGGTCAACAGCCGCCGGGAGCGGGAGGAGCGGGTGCTGGAGCTGCTGGAGGTGGTGGGGCTGCGCCGGGAGCACATGCGGCGCTACCCGCACCAGTTCTCCGGCGGGCAGCGCCAGCGGATCGGGGTCGCCCGGGCGCTGGCGCTCAGGCCCAGGCTCGTGGTGTGCGACGAGGCCGTCTCGGCCCTGGACGTCTCGATCCAGGCCCAGGTGATCAACCTGCTCAAGGACCTGCAGCAGGATTTCGGGCTGACCTATCTTTTCATCTCCCACGATCTGAGCGTCGTGGAGCACGTGAGCGACCGGGTCGCAGTGATGTACCTGGGGAAGATCGTCGAGATCGCCCCAAGCAAGGCGCTCTACCTGGAGCCGCTCCATCCTTACACCCAGGCCCTGCTCTCGGCCGTGCCGATCCCGGACCCCTCCCTGCAGCGGCCCGGCCGGATCATCCTGAAGGGGGACGTCCCGAGCCCCATCGACCCGCCGTCCGGCTGCCGCTTCCACCCCCGCTGCCGCTACGCCGAGGGCGTGTGCGCCGAACGCGAGCCGGAGCTGAGCGAGGTCCGCGCCCGGCACTGGGCCGCCTGTCATTACGCCGGGCAGGCCGGCCGCAGCTGAGCAATAACCTATCAAGAATAGCGGCTACTCCTCTCCCAAATCGGGCAGCCGGACCAGCAGCACGGGCACCTTGGCGCGGCGCAGGATCCGCCGGCTGACGCTGCCGATGATGGCCGACTCCAGACGGCCGCGGGGGTGGTAGCCCATCACGATCAGATCGCTCTGCCGGGCCTCCGCCTCCTGCAGGATGCAGTCGACCGGGTCCCCCTGGGTCACCACGATCTCCTCCGATTTCAGCCCGGGCGCCTTGAACTGCTTCTGGGTTTCCGCGAGCATCTCCCCCAGCGCCTCGCGGATCATGGCCCCTTCGCGTTTCTTGCCGATCAGGATCTGCCGGATCTCCTGCTCGTGGGACTGGCGCAGTTCCTCCCAGCGCTCGTCGCCGATAAAGGCCTGGAGGTAGGCGCTCTGGGAGGGGGAGGGGTCCTCCATGACATAGAGGATGGCGAGGTTCGCCCCGTACTGGTTGGCCAGGCTCAGGGCGTACATGAAGGCACGGCGCGCCTGCTTGGAGAGGTCGGTGGTGAAGAGGATGTTCCTGATTTCGGGGACCATGGGCTTCTCCTTTCCGTGTGAGGTTGCACCCCTTGATAATTCCGAATTCATTCGGGCAGATGCCGCGCAGAATGGTGCGATGTCGACATGGCGCGCTTGACGAAATAGTAACCGACTGAAAGGGCCAGGATGATGGCGGCGATCCCGACCAGCCGCAGGGGGTCGAGGTCCCGGACCTCGAGGATGATCACCTTGCGGGCGATGGCGATCATGGCCACGAGGAAGACGACCTCCACGTGCAGCGAATCGTCCGTGAGGTAGGCGCGGATCGACTCCAAGAGCTCGAGCGCGATCAGGATCATCATGAAAAATCCGAAGATGGCGAAGAGATTGTCGATGCCGAGCAGGAAGGCGGGGGGGGCGAGCAGCTCCTGGACCAGGATGACCAGCAGCTCGACGGTCGACACCGCCACCGTGAACATCATCATCAGGATCAAGGCCAAAACGACGCCCCGGGAGAAGCGGCGCAGATAATCGGGCATTCGGGTCATGGCACCATCCACAAGGCGGCGTCGCTGATCTCCCGGCTGACGGTGTAGGAGACCTTGCCGCCGAAAAAGGATTTATTGGTCCCGCGCCGGCCCATGACGATGGTCCCGAACTCCCCCTCGCGGGCGGCCTTTAAAATCGTCTCGCCGACGCTCATCAGGGTCGCGGCGGTGCGGGTCTCGATCTGCGCGGCGGTGAACCCCGCCTGGTTGAGCTTGGCGAGCGCGGCGGCGAAGAAGTCCTCCATGCAGCGGCGGTCGCCGCGGGTGACCAGGGCCTCCAGCTCGTCCCCCTGCTCCTGGTTGAAGTCGATTTCGCAGAAGTCCTGGAGCCGGGGCGTCACGTGAAAGAAGCAGACCCGGGCCTCGGGCACCCCGGAGAGGATGAAGGCCAGGTGATCCACCGCCCGCAAGGCGCTCTCCGAGCCGTCGACGGCCGCCATGACGCGGGTCGAGAAGACCTTGCCGTCCACCATCCAGACGGGGATGAGCGGGGAGTTCTCGATGATGTGGGCGGAGACGCTGCCCATGAAGAGTTTCTGCAGGCCGCCGATCCCCCGCCGGCCGATCAGGATGGCGTCGTAGAGGCCGCTCTGGGCGGTGTCGAGGATGTCCTTGGCCACCCCCTGGTGGCGCGGCTGGGACAGGAGCTCGACCGCGGACTCGGCCACCCCCGCGCGCAGCATCACCTCCTTCAGGCCCGCCAGCAGCCCGTCGGAGGCCTCCGCGTTGCGGGCCATGATCTTTTTCAGCTCCGCCCGGGCCTGACCATCGCGCTTGGCCTCCTCCAGCAGAAACTGGGAGACCGGGGGGTGGACGTGGAAGAGGGTGAAGCCGAGCTCCGGGATGAGCGCATGCATGCGGACGGCATAATCGACGGCAGCGCGCGAATGGGGGGAGCGGTCGACTGCGACAAGGATCTTCTTCTGCATGGGGGTTGCCTCCAGGGGCAACAGGGCCTTTATTTCGGTCTGCGGATATGGTAAGCGGTGGGGTATCATAAACCGCTGCAATTCACAAGCAGGCGGTGGAGCTTCGGCCGCACCGCTTCCCGGTGCGGCAAGACCGCCTGCATGGATCCTGGCCCATTGAAACCGCCGACCGTCTATTTCTTCGGAACCTGCCTGATCGAATCCTTTTTCCCCGCAGCCGGCACGGCCGCTATCCGGCTGATCGAACGCGAAGGGGTGGGGGTGAAGTTCCCTGCCGGGCAGTCCTGCTGCGGCCAGCCGGCCTACAACTCGGGCTACCCCGAAGAGGCCCGCGCGGTGGCCCGACAACAGATCCGCGCGTTCGGGGAGGAGGATCTGCCCATCGTCGTGCCCTCCGGCTCCTGCGCCGGCATGATGCGGCACCACTACCCGGCGCTCTTCGCCGGCCGCCCGGAAGAGGCCTCGGCGGAGCGCTTCGCCCGGCGGGTGGTCGAGTGGTCCGAGTTCATGGCCGCCCGGTTGGGCGTCCGGCTCGAGGACCGCGGGGAGCCGCTGACGGTGGCCTGGCACAGCTCCTGCCATGCCCTGCGGGAGATGCGCGTGATCGCCCACTCCAAGCAGCTGATCCGCCAGCTCGCGCGGGTCGAGCTGGTCGAGCTCGCACGCGAGCGGGAGTGCTGCGGGTTCGGGGGCACCTTCGCCGTCAAGCACCCGGCCATCTCCGGCGCGATGGTGAACGACAAAATTGACGACATCCTAGCGACCGGGGCGGCGCGGGTCCTCGCCGGGGATTGCGGCTGCCTGCTCAACATCACCGGCGCCATCGCCCACCGCGGGCTCCCCATCCGGGGCCAGCACCTGGCGGAGTTCATCTGGGAGCGGACCCATGACGCCTGAAGAGTTCGATCGCAAGGCCGAGGCCGCCCTGGCCGATTCCCAGCTGCGCCGCAATTTCGCCTTCGCCATGGGCAGTTTCATCACCCGGCGCCAGGCCCTCTTCAGCGACCCGGCCGAGACCGAGCGACTGCGCTCCCTCGGCCAGGCCGTCAAGCGCCGCGTACTGAGCCGCCTGCCCGAGCTGCTGGAGGAGCTCGAGGCGAACTGCCGGAAAAACGGGATCCAGGTGCACTGGGCCGAAACCCCGGCGGTGGGGAACCGGCTCGTGCTCGACATCATCGAACGCCATGCCGCCACACGGGTGGTCAAGGGCAAGTCCATGGTCTCCGAGGAGATGCATCTCAACGCCTTCCTCGAGACCCACGGGATCGAGGTGGTGGAGACCGATCTGGGGGAATTCATCATCCAGCTCAACGGGGAGACCCCCTCCCACATCATCGTCCCGGCCATCCACAAGAACAAGCAGCAGATCGCACGGATTTTCCACGAGAAGGTCCCCGGCGCCCCCTATACCGAAGAGGTGACCGAGCTGAACGCCATCGCCCGGCGCACCCTGCGGCGCAAGTTCGCCGAGGCGGCGGTGGGGGTGAGCGGGGTCAACTTCGCCGTGGCCGAAACCGGCACCCTCTGCCTGGTGGAGAACGAAGGCAACGGGCGCATGTGCACGACCCTGCCGCCGGTCCACATCGCGGTCATGGGGATCGAGAAGGTGCTCGAAAAGATGGAGGACCTGCCGCCCCTGCTGCGGCTTCTGACCGGATCGGCCACCGGCCAGCGCATCACCACCTACGTCAACCTGATCAGCTCCCCCCGCCGGCCGGGGGAGAAGGACGGCCCGCACGAGGTCCACCTGATCCTGCTCGACAACGGGCGCTCGCGGATCTTCGCCGATCCCGAGCTGCGCCAGACCCTGCAGTGCGTGCGCTGCGGCACCTGCCTCAACCACTGCCCGGTCTACACCCGGATCGGCGGCCACGCCTACGGCTTCGTCTGACGACGGCCTCAAGCCTCTGCGGGGCCTGCGAGGAGGTCTGCCCGGTCAAGATCCCCATCACCGCTCTCTTGCGGCGCCTGCGCAACGAGGCGACCTCGCCGGCGGCCGCGAGCCCTGTTCCCGGCCACGGCTGCCGCCGCAGCCGAGCCGAGCTGCTGGCCTGGAAGGGGTGGGCCTATCTCAACACCCACCCCCGGCTCAACCGGGCGCTCAACCGGCTGCTGGGCCTGATCGGCAACGAAATCCCCCCCGCAGGGCCCATTGAGCGCTGGACCCGCTTCCGCGAGCCCCCGCATTTCGAGCGCACCCCTCTGCACCGCCGGGTAGAAACGATGGGGGATGGCGATGACTGACTCCGCCCGCGAACGGATCCTGGCCCGCCTGCGCAGCGCCCCGCGCGCAGAGGCGCCCCGCCCGGAGGTTCCGCCGGCTCCGGCCGCGCCGGAACTCCCGGCCCGCATCGATGAATTGACAACCCGGATGGAGGCCATGCGGGCCGAGGTGCGCCGGGTGCCGGCCGCCGGCTGGGTCGAGGCCCTGATCGCCCTGCTCCGCGAGCGCGGATGGTCTTCGCTTCTCTACGCACCGGAGACCGAGATCGGCCGGGCCCTCGAGGAGGCCGTTCAGCGGGACCCCCAGGGGCTGCCCGAGCTCGTGGCCTACCGCGAGCCGGTCGAGCGGTTCAAGGAGAGGCTTTTCACGGTGGAGGCCGCCGTCACCGGCGCTGCCGGCGCCGCGGCCGATGCGGGGGCCCTCATCCTGCAGCCGGATGCACGCGAGCCGCGGCTGATGTCCCTCGTGCCTCCCGTTCACATCGCGATTCTCGAGGCCGGGCGGATCTTCCCCCGGCTCGAGGAGGCCATGCAGGAGGGGCGCTGGGCGGAGGGGATGCCCACCAACATGATCCT
>JALOOS010000069.1 GCA_025454275.1 Desulfobacterales bacterium
GGACCGCTCCCTCCGCGGCACAGGGGCGGCGAGCTCCGCGAGGACATCCTCGACATAGGCCGGGCGCCGCATGCCGACGAGAACGCAGGAGACGCCTGCGGTGGTGCGCAGCGCGCGCAAGGCCAGGCGGCTCAAGGGCTCATCCGCGTCCCAATCCGGGTCGGCGGCCGCCAGGGCGGCCTTGATCGCGGCGACCTTGGCGGCAGCGGTCTGTGCGTAGTAGCCGCCCACCCCCCGCAGGGCGGCGTCGAGGGCGGCGAGATGGAGTTCCCTCCACGCCGCAGCTGCGGGTGCGGCCGGCAGGTGGTTCTCCAGGAACGCCATTGCCCCCTGGATCCGCGGCAGAATGAGCTCGCTTCGTACCTGCTGCCAGTGATCGTATCCGGCAAGCTCCCGCCAGGCGGCGGCGAGGGATGCGGCAATAAACAGCCGGTGGGTCAGCTGGGTGCCGATGGCCTTGTCCAATCCCAGCCCCGGCAGGACCCGCGCGAGAAAGTCGTGTTCGGAGCCGGCGAGGGTCTCGATGCGCTTCTCGATCTCCTCGATGGAGAGCGTCTCGGTATCGCCGACCTCCGCGAGGCGCAGCAGCCGCCCCCCGGCCATGGCGTTCAGGGGGCGGTTGATCAGAACGGCCAGCTCTTTCCGGCGGGCGAATTGAAGCGCGCTCTCCCCTCCGGGCTGGTTGGCGCAGAGCACCGCCCCCGGTTCGTATAGGTTCATCGGCAGCTGGATGGCGGCGAACCGGTGGTTGGGGGATATCGATGCGGCGATCTCCCAGATGCGCTCGAGGCAGGTGAACCGGGGATCGGAGGGGTCGGCGGGAAAGGTGTTGGAGCTGATCCCGTACCACATGATCCGGCCGGCGGCGGCCTCGGCCTCGAGATGGCGGAAAGCCGCCTCGATCCTCCGGTCGTATTCGTTCCGGGATGCGTCCGAGGCCATTCCCTCCCCGGCCGCCCATCCCAGGAAATACTCCGGATTGTGCAGAAGATAGATATCCAGGGTTTCGAGGTTGAGTCGTGCCAAGCTTCGGGTCAGCTGGTCTTCCAGGAACTCCGGATGGATGCAGTGTTCCAATCCCTCGGCGTACGGCACGAGCTCCGGAAAGGCTCCTCCTTCCCGTCGGCGTTCCCGGCTGAGAGCGAAGTTTTTCCCCTGGAGATAGCCGACCTTGGAAACGACCGCCACCGCCTCCCGGCGAATCGCCCCGGCATCGATCAAGCGCCCCAGCACCTGCCCGATCAACTCCTCCGATCCGCCGTCGGCATAGTTGGCGCTGGTATCGATGAGATTGATGCCGGAGGTGAGCGCCAGGTGCAGGGACGCACCGTGGGCCCGCACGACGGGGGAGACGCGGTAGCCCCCGAAACCGGCCGGGCTTACGACAAGCCCGGTGCGTCCGAGCTCGGAGCCGTAGTCGCTGCCGTGAGCGCCGCAGGCGCCCTCGGTCCCCGCCGGGGTCGCGGACCCGCGGATCATGGTCCACTGCCTTCGAAAGCGGAGCCGCCTGCATCGCGCATCTCGTATCCGGTATCCTGCATCTCGGACCCCTTCGCCCTCCTCACGGACACGGTCATCAGGCGGTGCGAAGGCCGACCCGGCGCTTCTGCAGAAAATAGACCAGGGCAAAACCGGCCAGCCCCAGCGTGTCGCTCACGACGCCGGGCTTCACCAGGGAGACGGCGACCACGATCAGCAGGATCCGCTCATACCAGGTGTCGTCGTCGACCAGAAACCCCTGCATGCCGGCGGCCAAGGCGTACATGCCGAGAGAGGAGGTCACAAAAATCCAGACGGCCTCCATCACCCCGAGAAGTCCTGGGGCGAGGCCGATCAGGAGCATCTGCGGCGCGGTGATGAACATGTAGGGCAGCAGAAAGGTGCGCATGTCGAGCTTGAAGGACTCAATGCCCGTTTTGAACGGGTCGGCCCCGGCGATCCCGGCCGCGGCGTAGGCGGCCAGGCAGACCGGTGGGGTGCCGTCGGCCAGAATGCCGAAGTAGAAAACGAAGAGGTGGGCGGCGATCAGCGGGGTGTCGGGTTTCAATGCGATCAGCGCCGGGGCCATGATGGTGGCCATGATGACGTAGTTGGGGGTCGTGGGGACCCCCATGCCGAGAACCAGGCAGGCGATCATGGTCAGGAACATGGCGAAGTACACGTTGCCGAAGGAGAGCTCGACCAGGATGTTGGTCATGTTGAGCCCCGCCCCGGTGAGGCTCACCATGCCGACCACCATGCCGGCGCAGGCGCAGGTGACGCCGATGGCCGCCATGGAGCGCGCGGCGTTGAACATGGCGTCGATCAGCTTGCCTAAACTCTCCTTGACCGGCGCCCAGGAGGCGGCCGATGCCTCCCCCGGGGCGGCGGCCTCCGGCCGGATCCACCCGGCGCCGATCATGGCGCTGCGCAGCATGAAGATGAGGGCGGCCGTCCCGATGGCCATGGCTGCGGAGGTGAGCGGGGTCAGCCGTTGGATCACCAGCGCATGGAGCAGCACGAAGACCGGCACGAGAAAGTGCAGTCCGCTCGTCAGAGTGGGGAAAAACCGGGGCAGCTGGCTGCGCGGCACCCCCATGAAGCCGTGTTTGGTCGCGAGCAGATGCACCGCCCCCAGGAGCGCCAGCTGGTCGATCACGGCCGGCAGGGCCGCGGCGATGCAGACGTGCAGGTAGGGGATGCCCAGGAACTCCGCCATGACGAAGGCGGCCGCCCCCATCACCGGCGGCATGATCTGCCCGTTGCCGCCGGCCGCCGTGTCGATCCCGCCCGCCAGCTCGGGCTTGAAGCCGACCTTCTTCATGAGCGGGATGGTCAGCGTCCCGATGGTGGCGGTGTTGGCGACCCCGCTGCCGGAGATGGTGCCCATGAAGGCGCTCGCGATGACGGCCACCTTGGCCGGCCCGCCGCGGGTGTGCCCGACGATGGACATGGCCAAGCGCATCAGGTATTCCCCGGCCCCGGTCCGCTCGAAAATGGCGCCGAAGAGCACGAAGGCGAAGACGAAGGTGGAGGAGACCCAGAGCGGGATGCCGAAGATGCCCTCGCTCGTGAGATAGAGGTGGTCCACGATCCGGCGGAACGAGTAGCCGCGGTGGGCGAGAATCCCCGGCACGTAGGGCCCCAGAAGCCCGTAGAGGATGAAGATGCCGGTGACGATGACAAGCGGCAGGCCCACCGCCCGACGGGTGGCCTCCAGGATCAGGAGGATGGCGGTGACCCCCATGAAAAGGTCGAGATGGGTCGGGGCCCCGATCCGCAGGACGAGCTCCTGGTAGTTCACGGCGACGTAAATGACGGCCGACCCGGCCAGTGCCGTCAGGATAAAATCGTAGAAGGGGATGCTCTTGCGTTTGGATTTTTTGGAGCGCGGGTAGAAGAGAAAACACAAGACGATGGCAAAGCTCAGGTGTACCGAACGCTGAAGGGTGGAGGTGAGCACCCCGAAAAAGGCCGTGTAGAGCTGAAAGCAGGACATGGCGATGGCGATGAGGAAGGCGATCTTGTAGACCGTGCCCGAAAGCCGCCGTTCGCCGAATTCGGCTGTTTCGATCAGCTCCTCGGCCTTCTTCACCAGCGACGCATCCCGTTCGATCTTGAGGTCCCTGCTCATGGTCGTTCCTCAGGGTGTTTCAGGCGCAGCAGCAGCCACGGAAAGCGGGCCGTCCCGAGCGTGATGAGATCGCCGGGCGGAAGCAGCTCCGGCAGCGCGAGCGTGCGGTCCTTGAAATGCAGGTGCGCCCGGTTGATCGGTGAGAGGTAGAAACTGAAGACGGGGATTCTCTCGCCTCCCGGGGCCACCAGCCAGCGGCCGTCGGCGCTGCGCTCGGTCGGCGCGGGAAGCCCCGCACCGTAGGAGGCGAAGCGGGTTTCAACGACCCTCAGCATTCCATCGGCTTCGACGGCAAAGCGGCCTTCCACGGGAACCTTTTCGATGGAGTGGATATAGGCGAAGGTGACCACATCGCCCGGTGACGCCTGCGCCCGCCAGACCACCGCTCCGCGGTGCCGGCTCCTCACCTCGAGGGTCCGCACCGGGAGCAGCATCAGGCCGACCAGGGTGAAAACCGCCAGGGTCGACGCGAGTATGGCCTTGCGGGCGGACATGACATGGCTGCCCCGCCGGCCGGCGCCGGCGGGGCAGCACGCGCTCCTGAAAATGGCGGACGCGGGACTACTTCTTGATGCCCTTTTCCTTGAAGAACTTTTCGGCCCCCGGGTGCAGGGGGATCGACATCCCGTTCAGCGCGCTTTCAAGCGTCACCTCTTTGCCCTTGGCGTGGGCGCGCTCGATGTCCTTGATGTTGTCGAAGATGACCTTGGTGATCTGGTAGGCCATGGCCTCTTCCATCTCCGCCCGGGCCACCAGGATCGCCATGACGGCGACCGTCGGCACATCGGCCTCCATGCCCTTGTAGGCGGTCTTGGGGACGATGGCCTTGGTGAAGAAGGGATACTTCTTGATCAGGGACTCGGCGGCCTGCCCATCGACCGGGACGATCACCGAATCGACCGTCATCGCCGTGTCGACCAGTCCGGACGCGCCGACGCCGACCGAGTAGAAAGCCGCATCCAGGCGCCCGTCCTTCAGATAATCGGACGACTCGGTGGCCGTCAGGCGCTCCACCTTGCCCAGGTCGTTGAAGCTCATGCCGTAGGCCTCGAGGATCTGCATTGCGTTCTGCTCCGTGCCGCTGCCGAGCGGACCGACGCAGACGCGTTTGCCCTTGAGGTCCTTGACCGTGGCGATCTTGGCGTCCCGGCGCGCCTGGATCTGGCAGTGCTCCTGGTAAAGGGCGGTGATCCCGCGCATGTTGGCCACCTCTTTGTCGAACATGGGCTTGGTGCCCTTGAGCGCATAATAGGCGATGTCGTTCTGGAGGATGGCCATGTCGGCGTCGCCGGAGGCGATCAGCTTGGCGTTGGCGACCGAGGCGCCCGAGGATTCCACCGTGATCTTGATGTCCGGCAGGTTCTTGTGGGCGATGTTGGAGATCGCCCCGGCCAGGGGGTAATACACCCCCACCACCCAGCCGGAGGCGATGGAGACGAATTTTTTGGCTGCGAAGACCGTCGTGGAAGTGAAGGTGCAGAGAAAGCCCGCAAGAGCTACAACCAGAAACACGACCCACACTTTTTTCCTCATGATATCCCTCCTTTGATGGTGGTGTACGAGCGGTTCACGCCCGGTGTCGTTTTGCAGCATGGGTGCCGTCGTGCACACGTTTCAAAAAACGAGCCGCGGCGGACGGTGGTCGCGCGGGGAACGGCCGATTATATGAACGAATTCGATTTCAGTGTCAATGGCGATCTCCCGTGCGCCTCCGGCCGGGCCTGATCGGGTGACCCCGCCATCGCTTCATTTCTGCCGGCGGGTCGCCTCCCGGGGCAGCAGCCCGCACACCGCCAGGCAGATGATGGCCGCGATGACGGTGACCCCGAAAACGGCGGTGACCGCCTCCCCGACGGCCTGCTGGAATAGGGGCAGGACGGCGGCCGGGATCTGGGCCTGGATATCGGGGCGGAAGAGGCTGTCCGCGTGTCCCCGCAGGTGTTCGGTCATGTCGGGGGGTATCGTGCCTCCCGGCGCGCCGGCCGCCACCGCCTCGATTGCGCGTGCGAGACGCACCGTGAAAATTCCCCCGCAAATCCCCACGCCGATGGTGCCGCCCAGGTTGCGCGCAAACTGGTGCGAGGCGGTCGCCACCCCCAGGTCCGAGGTGTCCACGCTGTCTTGCACCACGATGACGGTTGCGAGCGCTACGAACCCCATGCCGGTCCCGACGACCCCGAACACGAGAAAGCAGGTGAGGGTTTGGGTGGCGGTCGAAAACGAAAGCGTCAGCGCGCACCCGGCGGCGAGAATCAGGGCGCCGGCGATCGATGACCTCCGGGCGCCGATGCGGTTCATCAGCCGGCCCAGGATCAGGGAGCCGATCGACCATCCCAGGCTCAAGGCGAGCACGGTGGTTCCCACCTCCACGGGGCTTTTGCCGAGCGCCCCCTGGATGAAGAGGGGTGCGAAGCCGAAAAAGGCAAAGATCGCAAAACTGCTCAGGAACACCGCCGCGTTGCCGGCGGAAAACCCGCGGCGGCGGAAGAAACCGATGGGCAGCACCGGGTCCCGGGCCCGGGTTTCGGCCCAGGCGAATAGGACGCCGAACCCGAGCGCGGCGGCCGCGAGGGCGAGGATCGGGGGCGAGAGCCAGGCATAGGCCTGGCCGCCCAGCAGGAACACGAAGAGCAGGCACAAAACGGTCGCGGTCAGGGCGGCCGCTCCGGCGATATCGATCTTTGCCCCTTCACGCTTGCGGCGGAGCTCCACGAGGTGGCGGGCGACCCCGGCGAGGGAAAGAATACCAAGCGGCACATTGATGAAGAAGATCCAGCGCCAGGAGAAATAGGCCACGATGAAGCCGCCCAGGGTCGGCCCCAATACGCTCGCAAGGCCCCAGACGAAGCTGCCGAGGGAGAGCGTCTTGCCGCGCTCCTCGGGTGCTGAGATCTCCGTCAGCACGATGTAGACCAGGGCGAAGGTGCCCCCGGCCCCTAAACCCTGGAGGGCGCGGCAGAAGATCAGAAAGGTCATGCCGGGGGCGAACCCCGCCGCGAGGGAGGCCGCGATGAAGATCAGGATCGAGATGACGTAGAGGGTTTTCGCGCGGTAGATGTCGGCGAGCTTGCCGAAGAGAGGCAGGGCCACCGTGCGCGTCAAAAGGTAGGCGGAGTAGACCCAGCTGAAGAGGTCGAGCCCGCCCAGTTCGGCCACCACGGTCGGCATGGCGGCGGACATGACGAGCGCATCGAGCGCCCCCAGAAACAGGGCCAGCAGGGAGGCCGAGATGATGAGCTTCCGGCGCCGGGGCGATAGGCGGGCGGCGGCGGGCGCGTTTGTGCTCAATTGACGCTCCGTCCCAAAGCGGCTAAGTTCCGATGCATTCAACGGAGGACGCCATGAAAACCTACCCTATTCCAATGGTCCCGGGCCCCGTGCGGGCCCACCCGGCCGTGCTGGAAGCCTACCGCGTGGATTACGGCTCGGCCGACCTCGAACCGGAGTACCTTGAGCTTTACACCCGAACCGAGAGGAATCTCAAGGCGATCCTCGAGACTCAGCAATCGGTTGCCGTTTTCCTGGGCGAGGGGATGATGGCGCTCTGGGGGGGGCTCAAGAGCGTGCTTTGCCCCGGCGACCGCTTGCTCGCCATCGGCACCGGCGTCTACGGCTACGGGATCGGGGAGATGGCGGCAGCCCTCGGCGCCGAGGTGCGCACGGTGGGACTGCCCTACGACGAAACGCTTGCAGACCTCTCCGCCGTCGAAGAGGCCGTTGCCGAGTTCAGGCCCAAGATGATCACGGCCGTGCACTGCGAGACCCCATCCGGCACGCTCAACCCCATCGAGGGGCTGGGGCGGCTGAAGCAGGCGATGGGAGTTCCCCTTTTCTATGTGGATGCCGTCTCGAGCATCGGCGGGACTGCGGTACGGCCCGACGAGTGGCAGATCGATCTTTGTCTCGGCGGGGCCCAGAAGTGCCTCTCGGCCCTGCCCGACACCTGCTTCGTTGCGGTCAGCGAATCCGCCTGGGGGATCATCGACCAGGTGAACTACGCCGGCTACGATGCCATCAAACCGTTCAAGACGGCGGTGGTGCGCCGCTACTTCCCTTACACCCCCGGCTGGCAGGCCACCGCCGGCCTGAACGCCGGGGCCGAGGCGATTTTGAACGAAGGGCTCGAAAACTGCTTCAGGCGTCATGCCGAGGTGGCGGCCTTCTGCCGCCGGCGGCTGGTCGAGATCGGCTATGCGCTCTTTCCCGCCCCGGATGCCGTGCCGGCGCCGACCGTAACGGCAGTGAAGGTGCCGGAGGGGATCGCCTGGCCGGAGTTCGACCGGCGCCTGCGCGCGACATGGGTCTCGTGGATCAGGCTTTAGAGGTGCTGGAGGAAGAATTCAAATAATCGTTGCGCCACTGCAAGGGGACAGGCCCGGTCGAACAT
>JALOOS010000327.1 GCA_025454275.1 Desulfobacterales bacterium
CGAGGAGGCCGCGGCGCTCTCGGCCTTTCTGCGGCGGCATCCCGTCCACATGATCCAGTGGCGCAACCTGAACCTCGACCCCCTGCGCTACTGGAAGGCCATGGCGGCCGTGAGTCCCCCGGGGTCGCCGATGGGGATGGAGAATCTGATCGGTTTCATCCGGCGGGAGTTTCCGGTACTGAAGTTCGGCTATTTCAACCCGCCGAAGGAAAAGTGGGATAAATGAAGGTTCACGGTTGAACCTCCCTTACAACCCTATGCGCTACATCGAAGCCAGAGTGACCTTCGACCACCCCGACCCGGAGCTGGCCGGGGAGCTCATCGCCGGGGTCTTTTTCGATTTCGGCCTCGAGAACGCGGAGCTGGACCGGTACCGGTCGCGGCTCGAGGAAGAGGTCGCGCGGCTGGGCAACCACATCGGCCTCATCTGCCGCTTGAGCTACCGCCGGGTGGATGAAGAGGATTGGGCCGAATCCTGGAAGGCCTTCTTCTGGCCGCAGAGGATCGGCGAGCGGATCGTGGTCAAGCCTTCCTGGCGCAATTATGACCCGCAGCCCGGCGAGATCGTGATCGAGATCGACCCGGGGATGGCCTTCGGGACCGGCACCCACCCGACCACGGGCCTCTGCGTGCAGCTGATCGAGCGCCGCCTTCAACCGGGCGCATCGTTTCTCGACATCGGCACGGGTTCCGGGATCCTGATGATCGCGGCCGCCGTGCTCGGCGCGGGGCGGCTATGCGGGGGGGACCGCGACGGAGCGGCGGTGCGCATCGCGGCCGAAAATCTCCGCCGCAACAAGGTCGACCCGCGCCGTTTCCACCTGGTCCGGGGATCGCTGGCAGCACCCTTCCGGGGCCGCTTCGACCTGATCTGCGCCAACATCCTCACCCCTGTCATTTTAGAACTGCTCGAGGATATGCCGCGGGTATTGAAGAAGGGCGGAGTCTTCATCTGCTCCGGGGTCATCGCCGAAAACGAGACTCTCGTTACCGGCCGCATGCAGAGCCGGGGCTTCGAAATCCTGGAGGTTCTTTCCAAGGAGGGCTGGGTGGCGGTGGGGGGAAGATGGGCATAGGGCATAGGGCATGGGGCAAAGGGTCAAGAGGATGGCGCCGGGGTCGGAAACCGCATGAAACCCTATGCCCTTTGCGCTATGCTCTCTGCCGACCCAGGCAGACTGGATTGATTGAGCTGTAACAACCAAACACCAAACACCAACAACCAACAACGAACCCCCATGCGCATCCTGCTTGTCGAAGACGACCCGAAGATCGCCTCCTTCGTACTGAAAGGGCTCAAGGCCGAGGGCTTTGCCGTGGACCATGCCGCCGACGGGGAGGCCGGCCTGGACCTGGCCCTGGTCGAGCCCTATGACGCGGCTGTAATCGATCTCATGCTGCCCAAGCGGAGCGGGCTCGACCTCGTCCGGGCCCTGCGCGCCGAGAAGGTCAGGACCCCGGTGATCATCCTGAGCGCCAAGGGGGCGGTGGAGGACCGGGTCAAAGGGCTCCAGACCGGAGCGGACGACTACCTCCCCAAGCCCTTCGCCTTTTCGGAGCTCCTGGCCCGCGTGCAGGCGTTGATCCGCCGGAGCACCGACGCCCCCGAACCTACCCGCCTCGTCTTCGCGGACCTCTCCATGAACCTGATCACGCGCGAGGTGCTGCGCGGCGAGAGTCCGATCGAGCTCCAGCCGCTCGAGTTCTCCCTGCTGGAGTACCTGCTGCGGAATGCGGGCCGGGTGGTCTCGAAGACCATGATCATGGAGCATGTCTGGGACTACTCCTTCGACCCCCAGACCAATGTCGTCGAGTCGCGGATCTACAAGCTCAGGGAGAAGGTGGACAAGGGCTTCCCCGTCAAGCTCATCCACACCGTCCGCGGGGTGGGGTATGTCATCAAAAAAGCTGGCTGAGATCCCCCGCCGCCTCGCCTTCCGGCTGACCCTCTGGTATGCGGGGGTGTTCCTGGTCTCGGCCGCGATCGCCTTCGCCTTCGTGCTTTACCTTATCACCACCACCCTCCGGGACCGCACCGACCAGGAGCTATTAAGCGGGGTGACGTCCCTCTCCGCCGTCATGGCCCGCCAGGGGATCGATGCGGTCAAGCGCCAGGCCATCCTGGAATCCCAGGCCGCCGGTGAAAAGCAGATCTTCATCCAGCTCGTCTACCCCGACGGACGCCTCTTCTCCTCCTCGAACATGTCCTATTTCCAGCACATCCCCCTTTCCGTCGATGCCATCCGGCGCATGCTCGAGCAGGGGGAGCCGCTTTTCGCCACCGTCCGATCACCGGACCGGAGCCACGAGATCCGGGTGGTCTATGCCCGGCTCGGCCCGGGGCTGGTGATCCACCGCGGACAGGCCATGGAGGATCTGGCGCGCGTCACCGACGCTTTCAAAAGGGTGTTCGCGGTCGTCATGTTCCTGCTCCTGATCCTGGCCGCGGGGATCGGAGGGTTCATGGCGCGCCGGGCCCTTTCCGGGGTGGAGCGGGTCACCCGCACGGCGCAGCGGATCTCCGGCGGGCGTCTCTCCGAGCGGGTCCCGGTCAGCGGGCGGGGGGACGAGGTCGATCAGCTCGCCGTCACCTTCAACCAGATGCTCGACCGGATCGAGACCCTCGTGGCCGGGATCAAGGAGATGACCGATAACATCGCCCACGACCTCAAGAGCCCCATCACCCGCATCCGGGGGCAGGCCGAGCT
>JALOOS010000070.1 GCA_025454275.1 Desulfobacterales bacterium
GAGAACCTGATCACGCCGATGATCACGGGCGTCAAGCAGTGGCGGGGCGAGCTCCCCGGGTATTGCTACCAGAAGCCGCTCGGGCGGGCGCTCCTGGCGGCGGCCGCGGCGGCGGGTGCGGTCTATCTCCTGGTGCGGTGACGGGACGCCGGGGAAACGCCGGCATCCATTCCTCTTCTATTTGATGCGATAGAGGTCGTGACAGGCCTTGCAGCTGGCGCCGGCGGTGCCGAACTGGGGCCGGATGGCGTTGAAGTCCCCCGCTTTCGCGGCCGCGGCCAGCTTCGCGACCTCGGCCTGGTTCGCCTTGGCGAGCTCCATGAATTTATCCCTCTGGGCCAGGGCCTCGGGCTTCATCTTGCTGCCCTTGTCGCTGCCGGGCATCAGGAAGGCCTCCCAGGGCAGCTTGATAAGAGCGTTCACGAGATCGGCATTTTTGAGAAAAGCCTCCTGGGTGAACGCCTGCTCCCCCCTGACCACCGCCCCCATCCACGAAAAATGGGTGCCGGTGACCGACATGACCGACTGGCGGTACTTGATGGCATCCTCGGTTTTGGCGAACTGGGCGTAGACCACGCCGGCCACCAGCCCCACCATCACCAGACACAGCCCGACTGCGAAAGCCCGTTTCCGCATAACTCCTCCCCGATGATTTGATGAAGTACAACGCGTGCGGGCGGAGACGGCTCCACCCTGTCACCCACCCTATCAAACTTGCTGCCAAAACCCAACCCCCGCCCTCGGCGCATGCGGCTTTTTTTCCTTGACAGTTGAATTGCCCGGCTGTTATTAAATTTTCATAAATTACTTTATCTGTAATTTTTTTTACAATATGCCTTACACTCAACTTCTCGCACAGCAGGCCGGGGAGCTGACCCCCGCTCAGCGCAAACTGTTCGACTACATCCTCGACCACGACGAGGAGGCGGTCTTTCTCAATATCCATGAGCTCTCCGAGCGGGTGGGGATCAGCGTGGCCACCGTCGTCCGGCTGTCGCGGGCGCTGGGGTTCAAGGGCTTTCCGGAGTTCCAGCAGCAGCTGCGCCGGCTCTTCAAGGAAAAACTGACCACCATCGCCCGCCTGGAGAAGAGCGGCGCGGGCGAGGCCGGCGACGGCCGCATTCTGCTGGATGTGATGCGGCGGGACATCGACAACATCACCGAGACCATGAACCAGGTGGCGACCGATGATTTCCGCCGATTCGTCGATGCCCTGAATACGGCGGAACGAATCGTGATCGTCGGCCTGCGCAGCGCTCACTCGCTGGCGGTCTTCATGGGGGTGGCGCTGGAGTTCCTGCAGCGTGAGGTGTGGATCGCCCGGCCCGGCATCGGTGACATGTGGGACCGCATGTTTCGCCTGAGCACCGGGGACGTGGTCGTGGGCATCAGCTTTCCCCGCTACACCCGGGAAACCGTCCAGGCGCTGGCCTATGCCAAACGCCGGAGCATCCGAGCGCTCGCCATCACCGACAGCCCGGTGTCGCCCCTGGCACGGCATGCGGATGTGGTGTTGACCGCACGCTGCAAGATGGACTCCTTCGTGGAGTCCTTCACCGCGCCCCTGAGTCTCATCAATGCGGTTGTGACCGCGGTCGGTCTCTGCCGCAAACAGGAAACGCTCTCCGGATTGAAGCAGCTCGAAGAGCTCTGGCGGGACCGGAACACATATTTCGACGGCGATAACGGCCACGGCGTCCGCCCGCTCCGAAGATAGGCAGGCCCCCGGCCGCGGCAGGTCTTCCCATCCGCTCCGCCGCCGCCCCCCTGGCGGTTGGAGACGCGGCCGCGTTCACTGCCACGCGAGAGGAGGTGATGCATACCGATCGGCCGCCGCGTGGGCGGCGTTCCCATCAACTCCCACATCCCAGAAGGAGGGCAGCACCATGAAACGAACGACACTCATGTGGACGGCCATAATGGTGACGATGGCGCTCGGCCTTGCGCTTCAGGCCGGGGCCGATTCCCGCACCTTCCTGACCCTGGCATCCGGCAGCCCGGGCGGAGTCTACTACCCCCTCGGCGGCGGCATGGCGGTCGTGATCGAAAAGACCGTTCCGGAGCTGCGCTGTGCGGCCGAGTCCACGGGGGCCTCCGTCGAGAACTCCCGGCTGGTCGGAGGGGGCAACTCCGACATGGGCATGGTCATGGGCAGCGTCGGCTTCAAGGCCCGGGACGGCCAGCAGCCCTTCGAGAAAAAATACGATGTCGTCGCCCTCTTCCAGATGTACCCGGCGCCCGAACACATCGTGACGACGACCAAGAGCGGGATCAAGACCATTGCCGATCTGAAGGGCAAGAAGGTCTCGATCGATGTGCCCGGCAGCGGCTGCGCCATCATGGCCGCGGCCATCCTGGAGGGGGCCGGCTTCGACCTGAAGAAAGACCTGACCATCGCGAACCTCTCGCAGTCCGAATCGGTCCAGGCCCTGAAGGACGGGGTGGTGGACGCGGTCTTCTTCAACTTCGCCTACCCCGGCTCGGCGGTCATGGACCTGGCCGCCACCCGCGACATCGTCCTGGTTTCCTTAGATAAGGCGCTGGTCGACAAACTCCTCCAGAAATACCCTTACTACGTTCCGATCACCATTCCCCGCGGGACTTACAGCAAGGTGGACTACGACGTGCTCTGCCTCGGGGACTCCAACGTCCTCATCGCGAACAAGGACATGAAGGAGGAGGTGGCCTACAAGATCGTCAAGGCCATCTTCAGCAACGTCAAGGAGGGGCAGTTCGCCCTGGTGAACATCCACCCGATCGCGGCGCAGCTCACCCCGGGCAACGCGGTCGTAAGCCCCCTGCCCCTGCACCCGGGAGCACAGAAGTATTTCAAGGAGATCGGCGCGCTGAAGTAAACCAACCGGCCTCGGCCGGGGGCGGCCGGAGTCGCGGCAGGGTCGGGCCAACGGCGCCTCCGCCGCGGGAGAAGCGAATGCGTGCACTCTGTCACACCCTAAGGCAGGTGGTGATCCCGGCGGTTGCCTTGGCGTTGCTGCTCGTCGTCGGGCCGGCTCCCGCATCGGGGGCCGGCGCCGCCCGGTTCCACCTCGAGGTGGTGCAGCGGGCGAATGAGCGCGTGCTCTGGTCTCATCCGGTCCAGGCCGGCGACCGCTTCTTCCTCGACTACCGCCACTCCTCCGATCACACCCCGGTGCACGATATTTTCATGGTCACCGCGGAAGGCACCTTCCTCCTGGTCGAAGAGCGCTTCGACTGGTACGGCTCCGGCCTGGAGTTCCACCCGTCGGCGCACATCTCCCAGTCCGCCGCCGGAACCCGGGTTCACCTGCAAAGGCCTTTTGTGCAGATACCGCTCAGGGTCGGGGAGGTCGCGCAGCATGTCCTGACGGTGCATCAGACGCGCCTGCCGCTCTTGAGCATCGCCGAGGGGAGGGAATCTGTATGCATCCGAATCACCCGCCAAGCGGCGGAAAGCCGGTAGATGCCCGAGGAGTCGCCCCGGAGGCCTCGGTCGTGGGGGCGCCGGACGCGACCGATGCCCAAAAAGCCCAGGAGGTCCTGGAACGTTTCGAAAAAAAGCGCAGCTACAGCGGGACCCCCTCCGCCTTGATCACCGTCATCGCCGTCCTGACCTCGTTTTATCACCTGGCCTATGCCTATTGGCACCCGTTTTTCGCCCTGGACCACCGGGCGCTGCACTGGCTCTTCATGTCGACCCTGGTTTTCATCCTCTACCCCTTCTCCCGCAAGCGCTCCCCTCGCCACCGGATCTCGGTGGTCGACGGCCTCCTCCTGGCCGGCTCCGTGGGGATCTGCCTCTGGATCTTCGTCAACTCGACGGCGATCATGAACCGGGCCGGGGCCTACCACCCGCAGGACGTCGTTCTCGGCACCGCCCTCGTCGTCATCGTGCTCGAGGCGGCCCGGCGCTCCACCGGCCCGGCGGTGCCGCTCATCGCGCTGGTGTTCATCGGCTACACCTTGTTCGGCCGCTACCTGCCGGAGGCCTTGAGCCACCGGGGCTACAGCGTCGAGCGGTTGAGCACCTACCTCTCGCTCTCGACGGACGGGATTTTCGGGGTGCCCATGGGGGTGTCGGCCAACTTCATCCTGCTCTTCATCCTCTACGGGGCGCTGCTGCGCAAGACCGGCGCGGGGCAGTTCTTCACCGACGTGGCCTTCGCCCTGACCGGCTGGACCAAGGGGGGACCCGCCAAGGCGGCCGTGGTCTCGAGCACCTTCTTCGGGATGATCTCCGGCAGTTCGGTGGCCAACACCGTGACGACCGGCTCCTTCACCATCCCGCTCATGAAACGCACCGGGTACCCCAGCCATTTCGCCGCCGGGGTGGAGGCCTCCTCCTCCACCATGGGCCAGATCATGCCGCCGATCATGGGGGCGGCGGCCTTCATCATGGCGGAGTTTCTGGGCATCTCCTATTTCAAGGTGTGCGTGGCGGCGGCCATTCCCGCCGTGCTGGCCTTCTTCGCCACCTTCATGCAGGTGCACTTCCGGGCCGTGGCGCTGGGGCTGAGCGGGATGCCGCGCAGCGAGCTGCCGAACATCGGCGCGGCCTTCGCCAAGGGGTGGCACCACCTGTTTTCCATTTTTCTGCTGGTCTACTTTCTCATGCAGGACTTCTCTCCGGAGCGGGCGGTCTTCTGGGCCATCCTGGCCACCATCGGCTCCTCCCTCCTGATGTGCCTGGTGCGCCGGGAGCCGCTGAAGGCCTTCGGGCGCCTGGTGCTCGAGGGGCTGGCCGAGGGCGCTGTCGGCGCCGTGGAGGTGGCCGCCGCCTGCGCGGCGGCGGGCATCATCATCGGGTCGATCACCATGACGGGCCTCGGCATCAAGTTTTCCTCCCTCGTGGTGGACGCTTCGATGGGCCGCCTCTTCCTCGCGCTGCCCTTCACGATGATCGCCTGCCTGTTTCTCGGCATGGGGGTGCCGACCACGGCGCAATACGTCATCATCTCCTCGTTGGTGGCGCCGGCCCTGGTGCAGATGGGGGTGGAGGCGATCGCCGCCCACCTCTTCATCCTCTATTTCGGCACCCGGGCCGACATCACCCCGCCGGTGGCGCTGGCGGCCTATGCGGGGGCCGGCATTGCGGGTTCGGACCCCTGGAAAACCGGGGTCTCCGCCTTCCAGCTGGGGATCGCAGGCTTCATCATCCCCTTCATGTTCATCTATGCCCGGGAGCTGCTCTGCATCGGCAGCCTCGGCCCGATCCTGCTCGCGCTGGTTTCGGCGATGCTGGGGGTGACCAGCCTGGCGGCCGCCGTCCAACGCTGCCTGCTGACAAGAACGAAATGGTATGAGGTCCTTGCGCTCTACGTTGTGGCCTTCATGCTGATCAAGCCCGGCCTGCTGACCGATATCATCGGGGGCGGCCTGTTCGCGGGGATCTTGGCGCGGCAATGGTACATCCTGAAAAGCCGGCCGGTGGCGGTCGTCGAAAACCCGGTTCCACCGTCGCTCTGAACTCGGGTAGCGCCGAAGATTTCCCAGGAAAGGAGCCGATTGTCATGTCTGAGAACGCCAAGGTGGACCGCGTATTTTACCGCAGTCCCCGCAAAAGCTACCCCACCGCCGTGAGGGCCGAGGGGGTTTACATTTACGACCGGAAGGGCAAGGCCTACATCGACGGCTCGGGCGGTGCGGTCGTGGTCTCCATCGGCCACGGGGTCAAGGCGATCGAACAGGCCATGCTCCGGCAGGCCTCCCGGATCGCCTTTGCCCACGGCTCCCAGTTCACGACCGAGGCGGCCGTGGAGCTGGCGGAGAAGATCGTCGCGCTCGCGCCACCCGGCCTGGAGCGGGTCTATTTCCTCTCGGGCGGCTCCGAGGCCGTCGAAACCGCGGTCAAAATGGCGCGCCAGTACCAGGTCGAACGTGGAATTCCATCGAAATACAAGGTGATCTCGCGCTGGACGAGCTACCACGGCAATACCCTGGGGGCCCTCGCCTTGAGCGGCCACACCGGACGCCGCAAATACTACCAGCCGCTCATGCAGCACACCCCGCACATCGCCCCGGCCTACTGCTACCGCTGCCCGTTCGGACGGGAGCCCGACGCCTGTGCGCTCGAGTGCGCCGATGACCTCGAGAAGACCATTCTCTATGAAGGCCCCGATTCGGTATCGGCCTTCATGGCCGAACCGGTCGTGGGGGCCACGGCCGGCGCCCTGGTCCCGCGGGAGGGCTATTTCCAGAGGATCCGGGAGATCTGCGACCGCTACGACGTCCTCCTGATCGTGGACGAGGTGATGACCGGGGTGGGGCGGACCGGCCGGAATTTCGCCGTCGACCACTGGGGGGTGGTGCCGGACATGCTGGTGGGGAGCAAGGGGCTGGCGGGCGGCTACACGCCCATCTATTGCGTCGTGACGACCGAGCGGGTGCACACCGCCATCAAGCAGGGCAGCGGCACCTTCGTGCACGGCCACACCTACAGCCAGAACCCCCTCTCCTGCGCGGTCGCCGCGGCCGTCCTCGATTTCATCCGGGAGCACGACCTCGTCCCGCGCTGCGCCGCGATGGGCCGCTACCTGCTGAAACGGCTCGAAACCCTCTACCGCCACCCGATCGTGGGCGATGTACGCGGCCTGGGGCTGATGGCCGGGGTGGAGTTCGTCAAGGAGCGCGCGACCAAGGAGCCCTTCGATCCGGGGCTGAAGCTCAATGCCCTGATCGGCGCCCGCGCCTTCGACAAGGGGCTGATCACCTACCCCGGCGGCGGCGGGGCCGACGGGGTGCGGGGAGACCACATCCTGCTCGCCCCGCCCTTCATCATCACCGAGGAGCAGATCGACCGGGTGGTGGATATCCTCGATGCCGCGATCGGGGAGATCGCCGCCGAAAAGAAGATGAGCTGAGCCGGAGGCCGTATACAGAAGAGAGGTGATCGCAATGGAAAAGCTGGTCATCACGGTGGCCCTGACGGGCAACGTCCCGACCCAGCAGATGAACCCCCATCTTCCGGTGACCGCCGAGGAGATCGCGGCCGATGTCGCACGCTGCCGCGACGCGGGGGCGAGCCTCTTTCACGTTCACGCGCGCGACGCAGCGCAGAAGCCGACCCTGGAGATCGAGGCTTACAAGGCCAATGTCCGCGCGATCAAGGCCGCGGCCCCCGAGGTCATCCTCCAGCTCTCGACCGGCGCCCGCGCCGGAAAGGAGTGGGAGGCGCGGGCTCAACCGGTGCGGCTTTTGCCCGAGATGGGCTCCTTCACCACGGGATCGAACAACCTGCCCGGCATCGTCTACGAGAACTCCCCCCCTTTCATCGAGTTTCTGGCACGCGTCTACCAGGAGACCGGGGTGAAACCGGAGATCGAGGTCTTCGAAACCGGCATGATCGCCAACGCCCTGTTCCTGCAGAAAAAAGGCTATCTGCAGCCGCCGCTGCACTTCGACTTCGTCCTGGGCGCGCCGGGCGCCATGCCCGGAACGGTCAAGAACCTGCAGTTTCTCTCCGAGAGCATCCCGGCCGGCGCCACCTGGTCGGTGGCCGGGATCGGCAAGGCGGAGATGCCTCTATCGGCGGCCGCCATCGCCATGGGGGGTCACGTGCGGGTAGGGCTGGAGGACAACCTCTTTCTGCCGGACGGCTCCCCGGCCTCCAACCCGCTGCTGGTGGAGAAGATCGTGCGGATCGCACGGGAGATCGGGCGCGAGATCGCCTCACCCGAGGAGGCCCGCCGGGTCCTCGCCCTGGACCCCGCCCATAAGGACCGGATTCTGAGCATGATAGGGGCATGAGACGCCGCACGGTGGTCCGGTGTGAAACACTCTTTGGGGATTGAAACAGGAGGCGCGAGAAGGTAGATTGCGACCCGATGTCGACAGTTCAAACCGCCGTCCCGGCAACAGGAGATCCGCATGGCT
>JALOOS010000328.1 GCA_025454275.1 Desulfobacterales bacterium
GATCATGTTGACGTAGTTCATCACGTCCCGGCGGATGGCCAGGGGCTCGTCCATGTAGGCGTTGAACATCTCGGTCATGATGCGTTCGCGGTAGAGCCCCTTGGCCGTCTTGATGTCCTCGAGGTATTTGGCGCGGTCGTTGGCTTCGGTCACGTAGTCCAGGACGATCCGCTCCAGGGCCTTGAAGACGTCGCAGGCGAACATGCACTGGCCTTCATTGGTCTCGGAGCTTTCGATCAGCAGCTGAATCGCGCGACCCAGGTTGCGCTGGCCGAGGCCTTTCTGGCCGAAGCGGTTGATGATCTCCGGGTCCTGGTTGAGGGTGTCGATGACCTCGGCCAGGGTCTTGATGCTTTTTTCGCCGGCCACCTCTCCGGCGGCCAGCTTCATCGTTTCGACCGGCGTCAGTTTTTCGGAGCGCGGCAGCCGCGTCAGGACCGCCCCCACCGAGGCGGCGTAGTTGAGATTCGGGTCCTGGTGCAGACGCTCCTTGGTGAGGGTCGTGCGGGCTTCGCTCCCGATGGTGTAGCCCGTGAGCTCCTTCTGCAGCTTGTAGTTGGTATTGTGCGCGACATAGCACAGCCGGCAGCGGTCCACGATGGGCGCTTCCTCTCTTTCCGAAAGGAAGCGGTGGAACTCCATGTTGTTGCTGGTGGCGACGATCAGGGTGTCGATCGGCCACTTGTAGCCGTCGATTTCGATGCTGCGGTTCTGGATGACGCCCAGGTAGACCTGAACCAGATCCTTCTTGTTCTTGAAGATCTCGTCGCTGAAGTGGATGCCGCCGCCGGCCACCCGCGCCAGCGCCCCGCGCCGCAGATCGAAGCGGTAGGGGTTGTTCGTGTCCGCGATGTGCAGCAGCCGCTGAATGGATTCTTCGCCCAGCAGGTCCACCGCCGATGAGGTGATCTTGTCCTTGGCCGGATACTTGCCGGTGACGGTCCCCAGGCTTTCGGTCAGCGGGACGGGGATGACCTCCACAAATTCGAGCATGCGGCTGATATCGGCGCCGCAGTGAGTGCGGATGTCGTTCCAGATGAAGCCGCTGCAGGCCCCCAGGGGGCGGTAGTCCCCGTAGATCGCGTCGAGCTCGTCGTCGGAGAACCCGATGTCGCGCGACAGAAACGTCCGGTTGTCGTCCGGCAGGTCGAAGAGGTTCATGGCCAGAATCATCGGGTCCTCGTAGGTCTGCGATTCGATCGTCGTGATCCTGCCGTAGGTCCCAATGCGGTCGAGGTGCTTGAATTTAAAAGTGTACTTGCGGTTTTCCTCCCGGGAGAGAAAGCTGCGGTATTTCCCGGCCAGGAACTCCACGAGGAAGGTTTTGCCGTTTCCGGGCTCTCCCACCAGGACAAAGGCCATCTCCTTGGAAGACCCCCCTTCCGCGGCGTCCTTCACGTAGGACACAAAGCTGTTGATTTCATCGTACATCCCGATGACGTGCTTGACACCGGTCCGAAACACGCTGAAGTCATAGGTGGTCTTGCCGTTGACCGTCGTCTTCTTGATCTCTCCTTCAAGGATCATGCGGGATACTCCCTGAAAGGCGTTCTCGAAACGGCGATGGCCCTTCTTGACCGCCTTTGGTGTCGCCCTCCGCGCTTTCGGCCGCAGGCGGCGGATTTCCAGCGGGGGGGTGGAGGTGATTTCTGTCCACTATTTCCCTTTAGAGGCTAATCATCGGCGCATATGGAGGCAACAGGAAATGGGAGCGTGAGCGCAGCTTTTTGACGCTAGCAGGAGCGGTCGAGCATGTCGATGGCGGCCTCTCAGCGCCGGGAGGCCTTCTTTAACCTACTGAAAAACAATCACAATGCATGGCGGATGCAATTGCTGTCAACCATTATGCACTCAACTGCTCTGCAAGATCAATACCATTTTGAGCCTCCTCTGCTGCGGGTGCCGGCCGGCCCCCGGGCCGCGCGCACAGCCGCGATGCCGCCCCGATTGGGTCGGCTGAGGGAGTGTTGACCTCGGCCCGAGCTTTAAGTGGAACCCTTTGCAGGCCGTCGATCGATGCTTCCCGCGCTGCAGGCCCATTCGTCTTCGTAACCGTCCGCTCAAGGAGGTCTTTGCGAACATGGAGAAAGACTGGATCGCCGATGCCGACGAAGGGATGTCCCGGCGCCAGTTCCTGGCCGATCTCGACGCCATCGTCGCCTACGCCAAAAAGCGGCCGCATGCGCGCGCCGGCCGCATCGGGGTGACGGGGCTCTGCCGCGGCGGGCTTTACACCCTGCTTTTCGCGGCCCATAGCGCCGACGTGAAAGCCGCCGCGGCCTGGTACGGCCAGATAAAACCCACCAAAACCGCCGGCATCCGCACGGCCGGCCCGCTGGATGTGGCGGCCCGGATCAAGGCCCCGGTCCTGGGTCTTTACGGCGAGGCCGATCAGGGCATCCCGGCGGCCGACGTCAGGGAAATGGAGGCGGCGCTCAAGGCGGCCGGCAAGACCGCCGCGTTCGTCCTCTATCCGGATGCACCGCACGCCTTTCACGCGGATTACCGTCCCAGCTACCGGGAGAACCCCGCCAAGGACGCCTGAGCGCGCTGCCTGGCGTTTTTCAGGGAGCATCTGCAGGCCTGAGCCCGATCTATTTCGATCTCTTTTTCAGCAAGAACTCGATCGCATGCGCCGGGTCCGGCTCGTCGCCGCTTGCTGCGGATGAAACGGGCGCCGGGGAGGGCGCCGGTGCGCCTTCCGGTTGACCGGCTTTCAATTCCCGGACCTGAGCCTGAAGCCTGGCATTCTCGCTGCGGACGTTCTGGACGTCGCTCTCAAGCGTCATTTGCGCCGCCTTGGCGGCATCGAGCTTGTTCTGAAAGTCGGCGATGGCCGCCTGGCGGGATGACAGCTCTACGCCCATCTGGTCCTTCACGCCTTTTTCCTGAGACAGCAGTTTCTCCAGTTCGCCGATTTTTTGCTCGACCTGGGCCAGTTTCCTATCCCGCTCGGACACGGCGGTTTCGAGTTGGACCGCTTTTTCGCGGAAGGTCTTCAGTTCGCTGGCGCTGGCCGTCAGCCGATCAATCTGTTTTTGCGCATCGCCCAGGCGGGCCTCCGCATCGTTCCTCCGGGAGGCAATTTCAGCCAGCTGCCGGTGCTCGTTCTCAAGCGTCTCGATGCTCCTTCGCAGTTCACCCAAATGCGCCTCGGCGTCTTCCTTCTCCTTTCTCAGCTCCGCTACCTGGCCCTGGAGCCGCACGACGTCAGCATCCTTTCCTTCCGGTTCGGGAGATCTATCTCTGCCGACGGCCGGCGCGATGGCTTTCGGGGGGCCCGTGGAGGCCATCCGAAATCCGCCATTCAACCAGCTGATCGCCGCCAGGGCCAGAAGGAGCAGCAGCGCCGCGAATCCAAAATAGGCTGTTTTTCGCCGGAACGCGGTGGCATGTGCGGCTTGCGGGGGAGGCTCCGAAGGGGCCGGCTCGACCGCCGCCGCCGTCAGGGGGGATGGCGGCCCTGCCTCCGCTTCGGTCTTCGGTGCCGCAGCAAGGTTTTTGGAGGGGGACTGCAGCCGGAGCGACACGTTTTTGGTGGTTTCCCTGACGGTTTCCGGACCGATCGTTTCCAGGTGGGTCGAGTAACCGATCAGCAGCGACTGATCGCAGAGGATGTTGATGAGGCGCGGATTTCCCCGGGACAACCGGAAGACCTCCTGAACGGCGGCCGCAGTGAAAATCGGCTCGTCCCTTCCGGCCACCGTGAGCCGGTGGGCGATGTACTCCTCCGTCTCGGGCTGGGTCA
The DNA here is from genome assembly GCA_025454275.1 of Desulfobacterales bacterium. Classification (GTDB taxonomy): domain Bacteria; phylum Desulfobacterota; class Desulfobacteria; order Desulfobacterales; family SpSt-501; genus SpSt-501. The sequence goes on from JALOOS010000328.1 coordinate 3,749, forward strand.
ACGGTTGAATAATGTGGCTGAGAAAGATCCGCTGGCTCAACGCGCGATTTTTACGTATGGTGTCGAGAAATTCGGGTTGGCCGGCGAAGATGCAGCTCACGACCTTCTGGCCGGGCAGCTCCACGTTGGAGAACACGCGGAGCTGCTCGAGCGTCTCGGGCGCCAGCCGCTGCGCCTCGTCGATGACAAAGATCACC
>JALOOS010000329.1 GCA_025454275.1 Desulfobacterales bacterium
ATCCTTCGAGGGCCTTCTTTTCCTCCTTGATCTCGATCTCCATCTGCTTGAGCAGCTGCTCCACCCGTTCGCGCCGCGGCGGATCGGGGTTGTTGCGCAGCGCTTGCCGGAACTGCGCGGCCGCCGTCTTGTAGTCGAACCCCCGCAGGTGGTAGAGGCCCAGGTTGTAATGGGCCTCGGCCACGGCCCCCTGCCGCCCCTGCACCTGCCCCAGGAAGAAATAGGCGCTGCGGTATTCGGGCATCCGTTGGATCACGGCCTGGTAGAGGAGCGCGGCTTCGCTCAGGTTGCCCGATTCCTGCTGGGCGCGCCCCAGGAAAAAAAGGGCGTCGGGGTCATCGGGAAGGGTGAGGCGCGCCCCCTCGAGCGCCTTGAGCGCCTGCTGCAGGCGGCCGGAGAGCAGATACACCTTGCCCAGGTCCCGGAGGAGGTAGCCGTCGAAGGCCCGGCGCGAGAGGGCCTGCTGGAGCTGGGCGATGGCATCGTCCCAGCGGTTGGCGCGCGCGAGGGCCATCGCGTAGCGGTGCCGGAGAAGCACGTTTTCGGGCTCGGCCTGGACCGCCGCGAAGAGCCGCTCCAGCTCCGGAGCCAAATTCTCCATCCCGGCGATCAGGCGGGTCTGGATGCGATCGAACTCCGCCGGATCGGCGAAGGCCAGGGGCTTGAGCAGGGCGGCGTTGTCTTCGACCCAGTTTTCGGTGTAGACGATGCGGTCCTCGATGGCCGGGTGGGTCATCATGTAAAGCGGAATCTGCTCCTTGCCCCAGGCCTGCTTGGCCCGGATCTTCCTGAGAATCGCCACCAGGCCCTCCGCCCGGTAGCCGGCATCGGTGAGCAGCCGCAGCCCCGTCTGGTCGGCCTGCATTTCGTTTTCGCGGCTGAAGGCGAGCTGCGCCGTCGCGCCGGCCGCCTGGGACCCCAATGCCATGGCACTGCCCAGCGCCGCACCGCCGCCGGCCGCGCCGAGCAGGACACCGGCGGCGATCCCGGCCAGCTGGGCCCAGCCCACCTTCTTGGCCATTTCGATCTTCTGGGAGATGTGGCGCAAATAGACATGGGCGATCTCATGTCCCAGGATCCCGGCCAGCTCCTCCTCGCGCTCCATGGCCTGCAGCAGGCCCGTGTGGACGAAGATGTGGCCGGCCGGGGTGGCGAAGGCGTTGTAGGAGTCGTCCTTGATCACATAGAAATGATAGCGGAAGGGCTGCTCCGGCTGGACGGCGAGGATGCGCCGCCCCACCCGGGTGACGTAGGCGGAGATGTAAGGGTCCTCGACGATTTCGAAGCGTTTGAAAATGATCCGCATGATCTGGCGCGAGAGCTCCTCCTCCTCGCCCAGCGTGATGGCCGGTACCGGGGCTGGAAAGACCCCGGCGACCAGAAGCGCCGCCGCCAGAATCCAGCAGACTGTTTTATGGAGGGTGCGGGGTTTCATGGGGAGAATCTGAAAAAGAATGCCTATAATGCGCTAAAATGCCTATAATGCCTATAGTTGAAAGATGGCACACGGCTCACGGTGCACGGCGCACGGCAAAAGCAAGTAAAGCGATTTTGCCGCCGACGGACGCAGACGAACGCAGACAGGGGCCCATCCGCCCGGCGACCCGCCGGGCGGATGAGCCTGCCGCCCAGCGGGCAGCAACAATCGTTCTCTCATCGCGCAGCGATCGCGTGTTTCGAGTCCGCAGGTCGCGGGGCTGAAAATCTCGGCAGCGGAACGCGAAGCAGGCCGCTGCCCGTCTGCGAATGTCTGCGTGAGTCTGCGGCCATTATTTTTTTCCGTGCGCCTTGCGCCGTGCGCCGTGAGCCGTTTTTCATCAATATGCCACACCGGCGCGTTCTTTTCAAACCTGTTTTTTTATGGTAGACGCTGCGGCATGGCCCAAGTCATCTGCATCGCCAACCAGAAGGGCGGGGTGGGCAAGACCACGACCGCGATCAACCTCTCCGCATCCCTCGCGGTGTTCGAGAAGCGCACCCTCCTGGTGGACTGCGACCCGCAGGCCAACGCCACCTCCGGCATGGGGCTGGACAAGAACGCGCTCCGCCGCACCCTCTACCAGGGGCTGCTGGGCGACAGCGCCGCGCAGGCCCTGGTGCAGGACAGCGCCATTCCCGCCCTGAAGCTCATCGCCTCCAACGTGGAGCTGATCGGCTTCGAGGTGGAGATGATGGCCGCAGCGGGCCGCGAAACGCTCCTGCGGGAGCTCCTCGCCCCGCTGCGGCCCGCGTTCGACTATATCATCCTCGACTGCCCGCCCTCGCTCAGCCTGCTCACTCTCAACGCTCTCACGGCAGCCGACGCCCTGATCATCCCGCTGCAGTGCGAGTTCTATGCGCTCGAAGGGCTCGGGCAGCTGCTGCAGACCGTCAAGCGCATCAAGCGCGCCTTGAACCCCGCGCTCGAGGTCGGCGGCATCCTGCTCACGATGTTCGACCGGCGCACCAACCTGGCCCACCAGGTGGCCGCGGAGGCGGAACGGCACTTCAAGGACCTGGTCTTCAAGACGACATCCTCTACGACGCGACCTCCCAGGGCGCCCAGAGCTATATCGAACTGGCCCGTGAGATCATGCACCCCAGTTTAGAAACCAGCGCCGCCACGCTTTAGGACATGGAAAAACAGACCCCTCCCCAGGATTCACTGGCCAAGCGCAAAAAGCTCGCCCTCGGTCGCGGGCTGGGCGCCCTGATTCCCGACGCCGACCCCGCCCTCGCGGCGGAGGGCGACCTGCAACTGTGCGAGATCGGCCTCATCCGGCCCAACCGCTTTCAGCCCCGGCGCCGGTTTGCCGAGGAGGAGATCGAAACGCTGGCCGGATCGATCCGCGCCCAGGGGGTGCTCCAACCCCTGATCGTGCGCAAATCCGATGCCGGCTTCGAGCTGATCGCAGGGGAACGGCGCCTGCGGGCGGCCCGCCGTGCGGGACTCACCCGCGTGCCCGTGTTGGTGAAGCAGGTCGGCGACGACCAGATGCTCGAACTCTCCCTGGTCGAGAACATCCAGCGCGAGGACCTCAACCCCATCGAAGAGGCCGAGGCCTATCACCGCCTGATCGAACAGCTCCGCCTCACCCAGGACCAGGCCGCCGCCCGGGTCGGCAAGAGCCGCTCGGCGGTGGCGAACCTCCTGCGGCTGCGGCAGCTGCCCGATGAGATCAAGGCCGCCATCCAGGCCGGCAGCCTGAGCATGGGGCACGCGCGGGCGCTTCTCGGCGCCGACACGCCGGCCCAGCAGCTGGCGGCCTTTCGGTCGGTCGCAGCCCGTGAGCTCTCGGTGCGGGACACCGAGGCCCTGGTCCGGCGGCTGAAAGCAGAAAAGAGAAAAAGAGGCGGCGCCGCACCGAATCCGGAGGCCGCCCAGCTCGCCAGCCTCTCAGAGGAGCTTTCACGCGACCTCGGCACCAAAGTCCAGATCCGCCCATCGGGTCGAGGCCGCGGCCGGGTCGAAATCGAGTTTTACAGCCTCGAAGACCTCGATCGCCTGCTGGAGCGGCTGCGCCGCGCCCCTCGCGGCTGACGCCTCGCAAGAGAGCCCCATGGCGGTCCACATCATCGTCGACGGCTACAACCTGATCCGAAGGTCGCCGCGGCTGAGCCGGCTTGACCGCCGCGACATCGCTCTCGGCCGTGAAGCCCTCATCGCCGGCCTTGCGGCCTATCGCCGGATCAAGCCGCACCGGATCACAGTGGTGTTCGACGGGGTGAACGCGCCCGAGGGCAGCCCGCCGCGGGACATCAGCCGCGGGATCCGGATCCTCTTCTCCCGCAGCGGGGAGAGCGCCGACAGCGTTATCATACGGTTGGCGCGCGAGGAGGGCGAAAAGGCCCTGGTGGTGAGCTCGGATGGAGCCGTCGCTCAGGCGGCCGCCGCCTGCGGCGCCGCCGCCGTCGACGCCTCCGAGTTCGAGCGCCGCCTGGCTCAGGCCGAAGCCCTCTCGGGCGGCGAACCCCCCGAGCCGGAGCCCCGGGCGCGGCGGACGGACACCCGCAAAAAGGGCGAAGGGCGGCGCCTGCCGAAGCGCATGCGCCGCAACCAGTTGAAAACCTCCAAACTCTGAATCCGGTCGCGGACCCCGCGAGGCGGCGCATGAAACGAATCTGCATCATCGACGGACAGGGCGGAGGCATCGGCAGCGCCATCATCCGCAAACTCAAACAGGCCTTCGGCGAAACGATAGAGATCGTCGCCCTGGGCACCAACGCGATCGCCACGGCCCAGATGCTCAAGGCCCAGGCGAACCGCGGGGCGTCCGGGGAAAATGCCATCCGCCGCACGGTGCCGGCGGCGGACGTCGTCATCGGCGCGATCGGCATCGTCTGCGCCAATGCCATGATGGGGGAGGTGAGCCCGGCGATCGCCGAGGCGGTCGCCTCCTGCCCGGCACCCAAGCTGCTGCTGCCGATCTCCCAGGAAAAGATCGCGGTGGTGGGCGCCTCCACCCTGCCCCTGCCGAGGCTCGTGGACGAAATGATCGAAACCCACCTGCGGCCCCTGATCGACGGCCGCGGATAGAACCGGTTTCATGACCCCGTGTGACGGCCGGGGCTCCCGCCCGGCGGGACCCGCAGCCGTGATCCGGGGCTCTGAAACCAGCTCCCATACGGAGGCGGTATGTGCGAAGCGCGTGCGTATCTCATCGAGAAAGGCGAGCCCCGTCTGATCATGGAAAACGTGGACCGGATCGAACCGGAGGGCGAGGGGCTTCGCCTGGTCAACATCTTCGGAGAGCAGAAATTCCTGAAAGCCCGGATCCGGGCCGTCGCACTGATGGAGAAC
>JALOOS010000330.1 GCA_025454275.1 Desulfobacterales bacterium
GAAGCAGAAGAAGGGCAAGAAGCGGATGAAGATGGTCGGCAAGGTGATGATCCCGCAGTCGGCCTTCCTGGCGGTGCTGAAGACGGATACGGATTGAGGCGCGCGGTTCCGGGTTCCGGGTTCACGGTTCAAGGGTTTAGGAAATATGGTTCAACGGTTCTCGGTTTCGGACTGGATATCGGACGCCTGAGCTCTTCTTCGTCCCCCACTTGAACCCTTGAACCCTCGGCCCCTCGAACCCTTCCTTTACTCCCCTTCCTCCCCCGCCCGCCGCCCCTGCTCGTAGCAGTGCCGTCCGTACCAGTCGATCTGGCGTGAAGCGGTCGGGGTTCGAAGCGTCGATGAAGGAGATCCGCGTCAGCACCTCCTTGAGGTGAGCATACATCGCGTCGAGCTCGTAGCGGTTCGCCAGCCGCGGCGCGAACTCGGAGCCCGGCTCGGCGCTGAAGCGGAAGAGCTCGTAGCAGATCACCATCACGGCCTGGGCCAGGTTGAGCGAGGAGAAATCGGCCGTGGGAATGGTGACCAGGGCATGGCAGAACCTCAGGTCCTCGTTGGTGAGGCCCCGGTCCTCGGGTCCGAAGAGGATGGCCACTGGGTTTTCCGCCGCGATCGGCAGCAGGGTCTCGGCCAGCCGGGCGGGGGTGCGCACCACCTGGCGCTCGCCCCCCAGACGCGCGGTGGTGCCGACGACGTAGGAAAACTCCTTGAGCGCGTGGGGCAGGTCCGGGTAGATCTCCATCGCCTCGACCACGTCCAGGGCGGCGTGGGTGGCCATCTTGCAGACCCGGGTCAGGTCGCAGCGCGGCGGGTCCACCACGAGCAGCCGCCGCAGCCCCATGTTGCACATGGCACGGGCGACCGCCCCGATGTTTTCGGAGATGTTCGGCTGGACGAGGACAACGGCGACGTTGGCCAGGTTGATCCGGGCCGCCATCAGCCGACGAATTCGAACCGGTTGAAGAAATAGCTTATCTCGAAGGCTGCGGTCTCCGGCGCATCCGAGCCGTGCACCACGTTTTTCTCGATGTCCGTGGCGAAGGCGCGCCGGATGGTCCCCTCGGCCGCCTTGCGGAAGTCCGTAGCCCCCATGAGCTCCCGCCAGCGGGCAATAGCGTTCTCGGCCTCGAGCACCAGGGCCACCGCCGGCCCGGAGCTCATGAAGGCCGTCAGGTCGTTGAAAAAGGGCCGCTCGCGATGCACGGCATAGAACCCCTGGGCCTGGGCCCGGGTCAGGTGCAGCATCTTGGCGGCCACGATCTTGAACCCGCCCTCCTCGATGCGCTTGATCACCTCGCCGATCAGACCGCGGGCGACCCCATCCGGTTTGATGATTGCGAGCGTCCGCTCCATAAGAAACCGTCCTTTCAAGTAAGTTAGGATTTTGCTGTGGGAGTCCCGCCCGGGCGGGACCGCGATGATCGTGGCTGGAGCCTGCTGCGCCGAAGTAAAGGCTACGAAGGCCGGGAGCCACCCCCCACAAGAGCGACACTTCATTGCCGGCAGGATGGTGCCAAGCGCCATAACCTGCTATTTGCGCGCCCCTCACGATGGGTCGTTACCCGGCGCTGGAATAACATTAGGGCTGCGGTTAGTCAACGCCGGCGGGTTGACAAGGGACGCGGTTGCTTTCTATAATTTTGAAAGTAAGGAGCGCATCATTTTTTCAGCAGCCCCCGGGCTGCAGGCGGAGTGTCCAGGATGCCCATTTACGAGTTCTACTGCGAGGCGTGCAACACCATCTTCAACTTCTTTTCACGCTCGGTCAACACCGCCAAGAAGCCCGCCTGTCCCCGCTGCCGCACGCAGCGGCTCTCGCGGATGATGTCGCCTTTCGCCGTCACCGGAAAAGCCAAGGAGGAGGGCGATGCGGAGGAGCTGCCGTTCGACGAGGGCCGCATGGAGAAGGCCATGCAGGCCCTGGCCGGCGAAGCGGAGTCCATCAGCGAAGACGACCCCCGCCAGGCCGCCAACCTCATGCGCAAGCTGACCGACATGACCGGTCTTGAGCTCGGCCCGGGCATGACCGAGGCCTTGCGCCGAATGGAGCGCGGCGAGGACCCGGACCAGATCGAGGCCGAAATGGGCGACCTGCTGGAGGGGGAGGACCCCTTTGTGCTCCCCGGGAAAAAGGGCGCCAAAAAGAGCGGCCGGAGGCCCGCCCCCCAGCGGGACGAAACACTCTACGACCTTTGATTCACATTGCGGCCGCCGGAGGAAGCGATGAAAAAGGAGCTCCTTGAAAAAATCGAGGCGCGGCAGGGGGACATCACCCGGCTCGAGGTCGATGCCGTCGTGAACGCGGCCAACAGCTCACTGCTCGGGGGCGGCGGGGTGGACGGCGCCATCCACCGCGCCGCGGGACCGGCCCTGCTCGAGGAGTGCCGCCGGGTCGGCGGGTGCCCCACCGGCGAGGCCCGGATCACCGGCGGCTACAACCTGCCTGCCCGGCATGTGATTCACACGGTGGGCCCGGTCTACCGGGGCCGGCCTCAAGAGCGCGAGCTGCTTGCGAGCTGCTACCGCAACAGCCTCACCCTGGCCCTGCAGCACCGCCTTGCCAGCATCGCCTTCCCCGCCATCAGCTGCGGGGTCTACGGCTACCCGATCGGCGAGGCCTGCCGCGTGGCGGTGGAGACCACCCTTCGTTT
>JALOOS010000331.1 GCA_025454275.1 Desulfobacterales bacterium
GCAGAACGCGGTGCATGCCGGCATGGCCGGCCGCACGAACATGGTGGTGGGGAATTGGATGAACACCTTCACCCACGTGCCCATTCCGCTGGCGGTCTCCGCGCGCAAGAGGGTCGACCCGAACAGCTGGGTCTGGAGCAGTGTCCTGACCAGCACCGGCCAGCCCAGGGAGATCCGTTGATGGAGGCTGCCGCGCCATGACCATTCGACGCATTGCCGTTTCCACCGGCGGCGGGGACGCGCCGGGGCTGAACGCCGTCATCCGCGCCATCGTGCTGGCGGCCCTGAACCGAGGCTGGGAGTGCGCCGGGATCCGCGACGGCTACAACGGGCTGCTCGCCCCGCAGGAGTACCCCCAGGGCGGGCTGATGACGCTCGACCGCAACGCCGTGCGCGGGCTGACCCACCTGGGCGGGACCATTCTCGGCACCACCAACCGCGGCAACAATCGTCGAACAGGACCGCTCCGATGAACTCGTGGCCTGCTTCCGGCGGGAGGGGCTGGACGCCCTTGTCGCCATCGGCGGGGACGGCTCGCTCGAGATCGCCAATGCTCTCTCTCAGAAGGGGCTGCGGGTGGTGGGGGTGCCCAAGACCATCGACAACGACCTGGACCAGACCGTGGTCACCTTCGGCTTCGATACCGCGGTCGATTTCGCCACCGAGTGCATCGACCGGCTGCACTCCACGGCCGAGTCCCACCGGAGGATCCTGGTGATCGAGGTGATGGGGCGCTATGCGGGCTGGATCGCCCTGAACTCCGGTGTGGCGGCCTCGGCGGACGTCATCCTGATTCCGGAGATCCCCTACGACATCCGCAAGGTCGCGGCGAAGATCGCCGAGCGCGAGCGCAGCCGCCGCCACTTCTCCATTGTCGTGGTGGCCGAGGGCGCTCTGCCCGCCGGCGGAGGGCGCACGGTGCTGGCGGCGAAAGCCGCTGGAAAGGCGGAGCGGTTGGGCGGGGTCGGCCAGAAGGTGAGCGAGGAGCTTGAAGCGCTGACCGGCAAGGAGTCCCGGGTGGTGGTGCTCGGCCACCTCCTGCGCGGGGGGCGGCCGACCTCTCACGACCGGCTGATCTCCCTGCGCTTCGGGGCGGCGGCCGTGCGGGCCTTGGGCGAGGGGCACTCCGGTATCATGGTGGCGCTCGACCCTCCGGCGGTCAAATACGTCTCACTCGCCGCCAGCATCAGTCGCATGAAGACCGTGCCGGTGGACTGCGACACGGTGCTGACGGCGCGGGAGCTGGGGATCAGTTTCGGCGACTAGAAGTGGTTTGATAACCCCGTCTGACGGCTGGAGGCTGCGCCGCAGGCCTCTCGAACGTGCTCACAACCGATCAAGGTTGCTGCGCTTTCGAATCGGCCTGCGGCTTGCCTGCAACCGTGATCCGGGGTTCTGAAACCACTTCTGGTTTGATAACCCCGTCTATCGCCAGCCGATGGGGTCGTAGCCCTTTTCGCGCAGGCAGCGGTCGACGAAGTTGCGGAAGACGGGGTCCCGTTCGCCGGATTGGAGCCCCCCCCGCACTCCTCCGGCCGCCGCCCCGCCGAGTGCGCCGGCCGCCGCCCCGCGTCCGATATTTCCGAAGACCGCCCCGGTCGCTGCCCCTACGGCAACGCCCACCAGGGCGCCGGTCGCGGTGCTTCTGCCGATCTCCTCCCCCCGGTCGGTCCCGACCCCGGCCGCCTCGGCGGCCTGGAGGCAGAGATCGATGTCCCGCTGGGCCGCCTCTGCACCCACCTGGTTCAGATGGGCGTTCGGGTAAAGGACCGGCCGCTTCTGGGCACAGCCGAAGAGCGACAGGATCGCCAGGATCAAAACGACACCGCACCGCATTCTCATAACCCCTCCGCTATCACCGAATAAAGTTTTGGCCGTAAGCCGCCGATAATCGTAGATACTAGGTTAAGGGTGCACGGTTCAAGGTGAAAGGGATTGGACAAGGGTTCGAGGGGTCAAGGGGTCGAGGGTTCACGGGGTACGAAGCCGGGGTCGGAATTCAGAGCCATCAGAAAAGACTCAAAAACAGAGGATCCGTCCTTAGCCCCTTCCTTGACCCCTTGGACCCTCGACTCCTTGAACCCTTTTACCTTAAACCGTGAACCCAGTCGCCCATCGCCGGCCGGGGGCGGATCCCATCACCGCGACAGGATATCATCTTGGACAATCCAAAAGTCAAGCAGATCATGGCCCAGGTCAAGTCCTTTCCCGGGATGCCGGCCACCGCCGCGAAGATCCTGCCCCTGCTCCGGGACCCGGGGGCGGGTGCCGCCCGGGTCGAGGAGATCATCCAGGTCGACCCCGGCCTGACGGCCAGTATCCTGAAATTGGCCAACTCCGCCTATTTCGGGCTGCCCTCCCAGGTGGGCTCGGTCCGCCAGGCGGTCCTGCTGATCGGCTGGAAGCGCCTCTCCCAACTGGTCCTGACGATGTGCATGAGCGGGCTGATGAAAGCGCCCGTGCCGGGCTACGATCTGCCGCGCGGAGAGCTCTGGCGGCACGCTGTCGCCGTCTCGACGGCGGCCACGGTCCTGGTCCGGTCCCTGGCGCTCGAGGATGCGGACGAGGTGTTCACGGCCGCCCTCCTCCACGATATCGGCAAGCTCGTGCTCGGGGCCTATGTGCAGGAGGAGTTGGAGCGGATCGAGCAGATGGTGGACAAGGGGATCACCTTCGAAGTGGCTGAATATATCGTTCTCGGCACCACCCATGCGGAGATCGGTGCGCGGATTCTCAAGCGCTGGTCTCTGCCCCAGGGGCTCGTGGATGCCGTGCGTCTGCACCACGACCCCGAAAGCTGCCGGAAACCCTGCGT